>JBKQMT010000135.1:0-3516 GCA_052146595.1 Acidimicrobiales bacterium | reverse complement strand
CTCGGCATCCTCGAGGAGATGGAGGCCCTCGGCGTGCGGCTCCGCCGCGAACACGAGCTGGAGCTGAATCCGTGGGTCGGCATCCACACCGGGCCGGCCGTCGTGGAGACGGGGGAGGACGCGGTCTCACTGGTGGGGGAGGCCCGCAACGTGGCGGTCCGGCTGGAGGACGTCGCCGAGCCCGGCCAGATCGTCATCACCGCGGCCACGCACCGGTTGATCCGCGGCTATTTCGACTGCACCAGCCTCGGCTACCGCAAGGTCAAGGGGGTCTCGCAGCCCGTCGAACTCTTTCTGGTGCAAGGACTCGGCGAGTACCTCAACCCCATCGAGGTCGCGGAGCGGGCGGGGCTCACGCCGCTGACCGGCCGCGACCACGAGGTCAGCCTACTGAAGGACCGCTGGGAGCAGGCCCAGGAGGGCATGGGCCAGGTCGTGTTGCTCATCGGCGAGCCGGGCCTGGGCAAGTCGCGGCTGGTGTACACGATCAAGAAGCATGTCCGGGAGCAGGCCGGTGACCCGGGCAAGGCCGCCCCCCACCCGTCGTCGGCCAGCGTCCAGGCCGCACAGGGCTCGCCCGTCATCGAATGGCGTTGTTTGCCTCACTACCAGAACAGCGGCCTCTACCCGGTCGGCGACTTCTTCGAGCGGTTTCTCGGCTTCGGCCGCGACGAGGCGCCTGCCGACCGGTTCGACCGGTTGGTCCGCCACCTGAGAGAGTACGACCTGGCCCAGCCGGACATCGTGCCGCTGTTCGCGTCACTCCTGTCCCTTCCCCCGGACGACCGCTTTCCTCCCCTCGGCTTGTCCCCGGCCCGGGAAAGGGATGAGACGTTTCGGGCGTTGCGCGAGTGGGTGCGCGCCTGCTCCGAGCGCCGGCCGGTGCTGTTCATCGTCGAGGACCTGCACTGGGTGGACGCGTCCACCCTGGAGTTCCTGGGGCAGTTCCTCGCCGAGGGCCTGCATGACCGGGTCCTGACCTTGCTCACCTTCCGCCCCGAGTTCCAGACGCCATGGCCCGCGGTCGCCCACCAGACCAGCCTGGCCCTGAATCGCCTCACGCGGCGCCAGGTCGGCGACCTGATGCGCAAGAGGACGCAGGGCACTCTGCCGGAAGCGGTGGTCGACGAAGTCTACGACCGGACGGGCGGCGTGCCGCTGTTCGTCGAAGAATTCACGAAGATGGTGCAGGAGTCGGGCGTGCTGGACGAAGCAGGGGAAGACAGCACGCGGGTCAAAGCCTTGATGGCGCACGAGATCCCCGCCTCGCTCCATGACCTGGTCATGGCCCGACTGGACCGCCTGGAGGGCGACCGGGAAGTGGTCCAGCGCGCCGCGGCGCTCGGCCGCGAGTTCGGCTACGAGCTGCTCGCCGCCGCCGCGACCGTGGACGAGCCGACGCTCCAGGCAGAGCTGGCCAAGCTGGTGCAGGCGGAGATTCTGTATCCGAAGGGCAGGCCGCCCCGATGCACCTACTTATTCAAGCACGCCCTCCTGCAAGACGCGCTGTATAACGCCCTGGTCAAGGGCAAGCGGCAACAGTTCCACCGACGGATTGCCGGGGTGCTGGAAGCCCAGTTCCCGCAGACCGCCGAGACGCAGCCGCAGCTGCTGGGCCACCACTACACCGAGGCGGGGCTAACCGAGAAGGCGGTCGGCTACTGGCTCAAGGCAGGGCTGCGGTCGCGGGAGCGAGCGGCGGACTGCGAAGCGATCGGTCATTTGACCAAAGGCCTCGCTCTGCTGGAAACCCTTGAGGAGACGCGTGAGCACGATGAGCAGAAGTTGAGAATCCTCACCACGCTAGGCCCCGCATACTTCGCGGTTCGCGGTTACGCCGCGCCCGAAGTTGGGCCGATCCTGCTCCGCGCCCGCGAACTATGCCAACGGATTGGGGATGAGCCCCAGCTGTTCGGAATCATGTTGGGCAAGTGGGAGTGGCACCTCGTGCGCGGCGATCTGCGTCCGTGCGTCGGCCTCGCTGCCGACGGGATGGCGCTCGCCGAGCGTCTGAACGACCCCGGCATTCTGATGGAAGCGTTGTTCATGCTGGGCGCCACGATGTTCTACCGTGCCCAATTCGCGGATGCCCGTGTTTGCTACGAGAAGGCGGTGGCCGCCTACGACGACCGTGAGCGTACCAGGTTCTGGACCAACCATACGGGCCATAACGCCGGCGTGACCCACCGTTGCTATCTCGCGCTGGCCTTGTGGCACCTTGGCTACCCGGACCAGGCCCTGAGGCTTGATCGCGAGACGCTTGAGTTGGCTCGAACGATCGGCCATGCGTTTAGCCTCGGCCATGCCGTGGACTTTACGGCTTTTCTCTACCATTACTGCCGGCTCGGAGCCGAGGTCCAGGCGGCGGCCGAGGAAGAGATGGCAATTGGGACCGAACAGGGGTTTCAGCTCTGGCACGCGTTAGGCACGCTCCACAAGGGGGCGGGGATGCTCCTGCAGGGCCGGCGCGAGGAAGCGCTGCCACTTCTCCTCAAGGGGTTTGGTGCCTTCCGGGCCACCGGGGCGGAAGTGCGGGTTCCGTCTTACCTCAGCATGTTGGGCGATGCCTACATGCAGTCCGCGCGCTTCGAGGACGCGCTCAAGGCGCTGAACGAAGGGCTGGCGGTCGCCGAGAAGAACGATGACCGTTGCCACGAGGCCGAGCTGCATCGCCTCAAGGGCGAGTTGTTGCTGGCCGAGTCTCCCGACCAAATTGCCGCCGCCGAAGACTGCTTCCGCCGGGCCACCGAGACGGCCCTGCGCCAGCAGAGCAAGGGGTGGGAACTGCGGGCCACCATGAGTCTCGCCCGTCTGTGGCAGCGACAGGGCCGCCGCGACGACGCCCGCGCCGCGCTGGCGGCCGTCTACAGCACCTACACAGAAGGGTTCACGACGCCGGACCTCGTGGAGGCTGGGGCGCTGCTGGAAGCTCTGGCCTGACGTCGATTGCGGCGCAGGGCAGCGCACTCACTGCGCCATCCTCTACGCCGGGCGGCGACTTCAGCGCCTTCCTCCTTGCGCACGAACTAGCGTGAAACCTCTGTCCCAAATCCATATGCGTGGCCGGGACTTGACCCACCAGAAAGCCTTTGATGCCCATTTCCCCGATTTCTTCCAGCGTTGGTGCGTGGGCTGGCCGTCCTGGTCCTGTATCAGCGAGACGAGATCGTTTATCATTCATCACGTTGTTGCCGTTTTGTGCCTGGGACGAGCTCAACGCAATTGGTCGCTGAACGACCCCACAGGCTTCGAGGCGAGCACTTTAGGATACGAGGAACATGTGATGACGACGAACAACCGACAGAGTCGGTTAATGCTCATGATTCTGGTCGCGATGGCTGCCTTCGACATCGGGTCGAATCAGGCCCAGGCGCAGTTCCGAGGTGGGTGGGGTGGGGTCTTTGGTGGCTTCAATTACGTCTCCCAGCCAACCGACATCTTGAATCAGCAAGCGATGGTCAATGCCTCACACGCACATGGACCGGTTTCCAACAGCGTCTACGCCAACAATCCCAA
>JBKQMT010000134.1:0-9284 GCA_052146595.1 Acidimicrobiales bacterium | reverse complement strand
CCGACGTTCCTGTCGGTGACCAAGACCGCGAACAACACTGCTGCGCAGGCCAACTTGCAGACGGCCCTCACAGGTGCAGACACCTTCTACACCAACAACAACCAGTCCTACAGCAACATCATGACTCCTGGCGCAGGCGTGTCGACCATCACCGCCGTCGACACCGGCCTGTCGTTCGTGAACGCGGCGGCCTCGACCAAGTCGAACGTCATCTCGCTTTTCGCCAACGGCAATCTCGGCTACATCGTTCTCGCCGCCTTCGCGCCAGGGACGAAGGACTGCTGGATCGTCGTCGACCAGAAGGCGGCGCAGGCCGCGACCGTCGCCGGCAACGCGAATAAAGCGACAGGCACCTACTACGGGGTGATCAGGAACACGAACAGCGGAACGTGTACCGCTGCGGCGGCCCTTGCCGGGACGAACTACGCCTCCAGCGGTTTCCCGAGCGGGTAGTCGCACCTACCAAGATCTGTCTTCGGGGCTATTTCTGAAGCGATCTGTTGATGCAAAGGACCTCCTGGCTTCAGTCAGGAGGTCCTTTGCTGCATCGGGTTGGATTCTTCCCGGGGGACCGGAGCAACTGACCGGGTACCGTGAACTGGTCAAGTGGACCGTCAAAGGGCCCGGCAACAACCTCCAGGACGTTCAGACCGGCATCAAGTCAGGGGATTGACCGCGGGCTCAGCCGGGAAGCGCAGGTGGACGCTGAGCGACGCGAAGTTCTCCACCAGGCACGCCACCGCTGCCGGGTAAGCCTTCTCCCAAGTTGGCCCGAAAGCCGTCCAGGCGCCGCAGGCACTCCGCCACGGCACGCTCACCGGGGGGTTCTTCGATGTGGTCGAAGACCGACCACCAGTCGGACTTGAACGAGTCGAGATCGCCGGCCGACACCTTGGCGGCCGCATTTCGAAGTCGGTGAACCTTATGGAGATGTCCGCATAACATCGGCGAATATTCTCGATGCCCTGCCCAAGTCCATCCAGCCGCTAGCAAAGACGATGCTCGCCGAGGTGAGAGACGCCGAGGACCGCGGGCACGCCCGCGATGCCGCCAAGGCCTTCGACAACGAATTGCACGCCAAGTGGCCGAAGGCCGCCGAGGGGCTGCGCGACGATCTCGAACCGTTGATCTGTTTCTTCGACTACCCGGCCGAGCACTGGGTGCACTTGAAGACCTCGAACCCGATCGAGTCGACCTCTTCGACAGTTCGGCTCCGGAAAAAGGTCACCAAGGGCCCGGGTCCTCTCTGGGACCTCGCAACAGGTGGTCATAATCTAACGGCAGGAATCGGGAAAGTCCTCGTCGCTTGGTCGCACCTCGTCAAGCCCATTGCACAGGCCCGGACCAGCAAGGGCTGGTCAACTTTCAACTACTTATGCCGTCCGACTACGAGGCGATCATCGGCGCTTCCGGACTGGAGGTAGTCTCGTGGCGCGTCAATCCGGGACTACACCATGTTTACAGGGTGTTGCGCACTGCCGCCAAGGTTGCGCCGACGCCGTTTACCGCGAACCTGTATGCGGTCCTGAAGAGGAGTGGATAGTGCTGAGGGACGTGGAATGAGTCCATTCGGCAAGTCGCGTTCCTGGCGCAACGGCTTCATTGCCTGCAGCTCGCGCCGACCGGAAGCAAACCGCTTGGCGTTCAGGTCGCAGGCGCAGGAGTCACGTAGGTCGTGTAGGCGACCGCGCTCACAGTCATGCTGTATTCCTGCCCGTCGTTGACGGCCAGGATGTTCGGATTCGAGCCTGCCGCAGAGAGATTGACGGTGTTGATGGTCATCAGGCGTCCCATGCTGTAGAAGCCCTTCAAGAACTGGAAGACGTTCTTGTGGCCTCCCGCGATCGAGAAGGAGACACTTATGTTTGAAAGTCCCGCCACGCCGCTAGGGCTCGGGCTGTCCGCCGGAGTGACAGACAAGAGGTCACAGCCTGTGGCGGTAGCGAGGTTGTTGAGTGAGTCGACGATTCCGGGTGGATCTTCGGTCGGGGGGATCGCCGTCGTCACCTTCTTAAGGTAGGGGAGCTCCCTGAGGACGAGTTTCTTCTCCGCCTTGAGCGACTCGAGCGTGAGGTTCAGCTGGGTGAGCTTCGTTTGATCGGCGCTCACCTGCTGTTGAACGGAGGTGAGCTTGTTGCTCTCGGGTGTCATCCAGGCGAGCCACCAGACGATCAGCAGGAGGATCACGACGCCCGTGACGATGAGCACGACCTTGGACTTCAGCAAGTCGAGGTTGAGACTGGGCATTCTGTTCATCGCGGCACCTGGAATTCCTTGGCTCGAGGAGAGGTAACTTCCGCGGTTACTCCAACCGTTGCGCTGTAACCGATCTGTCTCGTGGCAACCTGCGAGATTCCGGTGAACCCGTTCACAGTCAGGCTTCCCGACCCGTCGATCGAGTAGTACCAGCTGCGGAAGTACGGGTACCCGCGCAGCGCCTGGAGAGCGATGCTGAGCGACGCTATCTGGACCGCGGACGGTGCGACCGGAGCCGTGCTGGTCGGCGTAGCCGCAGTCGGGCGGGGAACTGCAGTGGCGGAGAAGGAACCGATCACTCCCCCAGGTGGTGTGGCACTCGTGAGGGCCGCAAGCACACCAGGCCAGTACACCTCGTTGCCCACGATGGGACTGCTGATCGCAGCGAGGTTGAGGATGGTGGAATGTTCCTGTTGGACCTTGTTGTACCGGGGGATCTGGGCATTGATGCCTGTGATCTGCTCCTGCAGGCTGGCAACGTTGTTCTCAGCGTTGTGCACCTTGAGGAAGCGAAGGGCACCGAGACCGACCATGGCGATTACGATGACGAGGCCAACGAGGACGACTGAGCGCTCGAGTCGCTCGCGCTGGCGCCCGAGCACGACCTCAGGAGGCAGCAGGTCGAGTTCCTTGACGTCCTTCGGGCCTGGCAGCGCAAGTCCGACGACCACGGCCACCGCAGGGTCGAGCCGGGCGATCTCCTCAGGAGCAAGGTGAAGCCGCGAGCAGTCGATCCGGTTGAGCACGCTCCCTTGCACGACAGGCAGCCGAAGCTGCTGTTGCAGCAGCTCGGCGAAACCGGAGAGCCGAGAGCCGCCTCCGGTGAGCACTACCCGGCGGACGGGGCTGCGGCCCGTCAAGCTTGCGTAGTAGTCGATGGAGCTTCGTAGCTCGTTGATGAGAGACATGGACGCATCTCGCGCCGCGCCGAGCGCAACACGGATATGTGGGGCGGACTCGTCCAGATTCCGCTTTGCCGTCTCGGCATCAGCGAGCGGCAGGTCGATAGCACCCGCGATGGCGGCTGTGACGGCGTCGCCGCCTTCTGCAATCGTCCTGACGAAATGAGGAACCCCGTTCTCGTGGACGGCCACCTTCGTCAGGCCACCGCCGACCGCGATTATCGCTTCAGGGCCGTCGACAGCAGTTTGCGGGTCGAAAAGAGCCCGGATCATCGCAGAAGAGGTCGGTTCGACGCTGACAGGCGTCAGACCGGCAGCGGTCACGATCGCGACGAGGGGATCGACGAGGTCCCGGTGAGCCGCCGCCACAAGCACGCGCCGCTCGGGCATTCCGTTGGCGCCGATCGTCTCCTCCAAGGGACGTGCGGAGATGAGCGCCCTGTCGATCGCAAACGGGATCACATCGAGCGCCTGCAGCCGCACGGCAGCGTCGATCTCCGAGTCGGGCACGAGCGGCATCTCGAGTTCGCGCGTTATCGCCCGCAGTCCGGCGATTCCCACGTGCACGTCTCCAGGCGAGAAGCCACCCTCTTTGATGCAGCGTTCCAGCGCGACGCGAACAGCAGGAAGGTCGAGGATCACGCCGTCAATGACGGCCCGTGGCGGAAGGGCGACCTGGCCAAGTCGGACGAGCTCGGGCCGCCCATGCCCGACGGTGACTTCCGCCATGCGGACCGCGCTGCTGCTGATTTGGACACTCACGCGGCGCGTAGGCATCAACGTGCTCCTGACACTGAAACTGGACCGACTGTGCTGCGGATGGTGCACGGCATGCTGCTGTCGGCCTCCTGAATGATTGGCATTCCAACGTCCTTTAGGCGGTTCGAAGCAACAACATCACGCGGTCTTTCATATCGGCGTTGTCAGGGCACTTCTTGAGCCGAAGAGCACCCGTGCCCATGGAGACGTCCCGATTACAAGACCACCGCACCCGCGTCAGGCGTTTGGCTGCTGCAGCAGCTTGACGTAGTCGAACATCGGGAGGTAGAGGCTTACGACGATGGCCCCGATGCACGCACCCATGAACACGATGATCAACGGTTCGAGGATCGAGGTCAGGCTGTCGACGGTCGCGTTCACCTCGTTGTCGTAGAAGGTCGAGACCTTCGCGAGCATGTCGTCGAGCGCACCTGACTCCTCGCCTGTCTCGATCATCTGGGTCACCATGATCGGCATGACCGGGTACTGAGCGAGCGTGGCGGACAGCGACTTGCCCTCGCGGACGCCCTCCTGGGCGCCGACAAGGGCGTCGGCGACGACTTGGTTGCCCGCGTTGACAGAGACGATGTCGAGCGCCTCGATGACCGGAACACCGGCGGAGAGCAGCGAGGAGAACGTCGTGCAGAACCGGGCGAGAGCGACCTTGTGAGCGAGGGGACCGAAGACCGGCGGCCGAAGCTTCAACGCGTCCCACTTCCTCCTGCCGCTCGGTGTCGCGATCCACCGGCGCATGGCGACCACGATCACGATGATGGTGGCGATAACGACGAGGAGCCAGACGCTGGCCACGACGTTGGAGATGGAGATGACGATCCGAGTCGGCAGGGGGAGCGTCCCGTTCAACGAGGTGAACAGGTGCTTGAAGATCGGGACGATGAAGATCATCATCGCCGTCACGATCACGATGACGGCGCACATCACGATGGCCGGGTAGGCCATGGCCGAGCGCACCTTCTGGCGGAGCTCGACCTGCTTCTCGAGGGTGGTCGAGAGCTTGAGGAGCACGGAGTCCAGCTGGCCCCCGACCTCGCCGGCACGGACCATGGCGATGTAGAGGGGCGGGAAGATCTTGGGGAGCTTCTCGAGCGAGCTCGACAACGACGAGCCCTGCTCGACGTCATTACGCACCTGGAGCATGGCGTCACGAAGGGGCTTGGACTCGATCTGGTCGGCGAGCACGCCGAGCGCCCGCACCAGGGTCAACCCGGCGGCGACCATCGTCGCCAGCTGGCGGCTCATGAGGGCGACGTCTTTGAGGGCGACTCGGTCGGTGACGCCAGGGATGTTGATCTCGCGCCTCAGATTGATCGAGACGGGCTTGATCTCGATCGGCGCGTACCCCATGTCCCTGAGGCGGGCCGCGACGAGAGGGACGCTGTCGGCCTCGAGCTGGCCCTTGACCATCCTGCCGTCCGCATCGCGGACCCTGTAGTCGAAAGTCGTCGTTGGCATGGCTCAGTCCTCCAGACCGGGGGTGGTTGATGTCATCGCTGCCTCAGGTAGTCACGAAGCTCGCTCGGGTCGTGGCAGCGGTCAAAGGCCATGGCTTCGGTGATGGCGCCCGATTGCACGGCTTTGGCCAGGCCCTGGTCCATGGTCTGCATCCCCGTCGCGGCTCCGGTCTGGATGAGCGAATAGATCTGGTGAGTCTTGGCGCTCCGGATGAGATTGCGGATTGCGGGGTTGCAGAGCATGATCTCGGCGACCGGCGTACGACCGAAGCCGCTCGCGCTCAGAACCAGCTGCTGGGTGATCACCGCTTCCAGGGACGCGGCGAGCTGGATGCGTATCTGGTCCTGCTGGGCGCTCGGGAAGACGTCGATGATCCTGTCGATTGTCTGGGGAGCGTCCTGGGTGTGCAAGGTCGCGAACACCAAGTGTCCGGTCTCGGCTGCTGTGAGCGCTGTGGCGATCGTCTCGGTGTCGCGCATCTCACCGATGAGGATCACGTCTGGGTCCTGGCGCAGCACGTGACGGAGCGCCTCCGCGAACGACTTCGTGTCCGATCCCACCTCGCGCTGGTTGACGATCGACCGGCTGTGCGAGTGCAGGAACTCGATCGGGTCCTCGACGGTCACTATGTGGAGTGGCTTCGACTGGTTGATGATGTTGACCAGCGAGGCGAGGGTCGTCGACTTGCCCGATCCGGTCGGTCCCGTCACGAGCACGAGGCCCCGCCGCAACTCGGCGAGCGAGGGGACGACTGCGGGCAGGCCGAGTGTGTCGAAGGACGGTATCTCGTGGGGAATGGCTCGCATGACTGTCCCGATCGAGCCTCGCTGCAGGAAGACATTGACCCGGAAGCGTCCTACGCCCATGATCGTGTGGGAGGTGTCGAGCTCGTGCTCTGCCTCGAACCGCTCCCGGAGGCCCTGGGTGAGGATCCGGTAGACCATCTCGCGGATCTGCTCGTTGTCGACCCGTCCGAGGCCCTCGATCGGTCGCAGCGAGCCGTCGATGCGAATGGCGGGAGGAAGCTGGTTGGCGAGGTGAAGGTCCGAGGCGCCGTTGCGTACCGCGTAGGTCAAGAGCTCGTCGATGTCCAAGGTGCCATCGGGGTTGAACGTGGGATTGAAAGGCTCCATGTCCGGCCTGCCCCCCGAGCCCGGCAGGCTCGGGCGGGCGTCGAGGCTGTAGTCGGACTTCCAATCGTCGGGGTCATAGCCCGGCTCGACAGAACCGTTCGAAGACACGTCACGTGAATACTGAGTGCCGGCCATGGCGGGCTCGGGCACCTGAGCCGGCGCGTTCGTCACAGACGCGTTCGTCACAGGGCTTGGCGCCGCCGTCGCGTCCAACGAAGCGATCGTCAGTGGCTGCACGACCGTCAGCGACGTGGCGGTAGTTGCCTGCGCCGGGTTCGCCGTCTCCTCGCTCGGCGAGAGGCGGGGGTAGACGGCGTTCATCAGGTGCTCGATGGCGACGGGGTCGGCCAGGACGCATCCGCTGACCTCGATGCCGAGAAATGAGGAGATCTCACGCTGTCGGGCGGCGTCGATCGGCTCGGCGCACGCGAGGGTCAGACGTTGGTCATCGAGCCTGTAGCCGATCGCGTCCAGCTCCCGAGCGAACAGTTCGGGCACCAATCGGAACGCCTCTCCCATCGGCCGCCTCTCGGATATGTCAACCGAGGTCATCCCCGAGATCCGTGCGAGCTCGGCGAGCGACACGGCCGACTCGACGAAGCCCCGGTCGGCGAGTACCGCGGCGACGGGCCGGCCGCTCGTAGCCGCCTCCGAGAGGGCGGCGGCGGCGTCGTCGCCGGAGATACGGCCAACGGCGACGAGTGTCTCGGCCAGCCGCTTGGACCACTCGGTTGCTGACCGCCGGTCGGCACTCATACGACCACCCTCAGTATTTCCTCGAGGCTCGTTATGCCAAGTGCTGCTTTGCGTAGTCCGTCGTGACGCAATGGAACCATCCCCTGTTCGAGGGCTAGGTGCTGGATTTCATCGTTGGAGCTGCGGCTGATGATTGCCCGTTCGATTTCTTCGTCAACAAGTAGGAGCTCCTGAAGCGCGATCCGGCCGCGGTAGCCTGTGCGACTGCACGCCTGGCATCCGACAGCCCTGCGGAACCGCACTTTTCCGTTCGGCGGTTCGTCCGCTTCTGTGAACCCGATCAGCTCGAGCTCGTCTGCGGTCGGCGAGGAGTCCTCCTGGCAGTTCTCGCAGAGCTGGCGCGTCAGGCGTTGGGCGAGGACGCAGTCGAGGGCGGAGCCCACGAGGAACGGCTCCACTCCCATTTCGACGAGCCGCATCGGCGTGCCGGCGGCATCGTTCGTGTGCAGGCTCGAGAGCACGAGGTGGCCTGTCAGGGCAGCCTCGATGGCGATGACCGCCGTTTCCCGGTCGCGGATCTCGCCCACGAGCACGACGTCGGGGTCCGAGCGGAGGATGGAACGCAGGGCGTTTGCGAAGTTGAGGCCCGCCTTGGGGTTGACCTGCACCTGGCTGACGCCGCGCAGCTGGTACTCGACCGGGTCCTCGACCGTGATGAGGTTGCGTTCGGGGCTATTGAGCGCGTTCAAGGTCGCGTACAGGGTCGTCGACTTGCCCGAGCCTGTGGGCCCTGTCACGAGGATCGTGCCGTACGCCTTGCGGTAGGCGACCTCGTAGCGCTTCTCGACGGTAGGCAGAAAGCCGAGCTCGGAGAGCTGCAAGGACGCGCTCGACTTGTCCAGCACGCGAAGCACGATCTTCTCGCCGTGCACCGTCGGGAGCGTCGCCACCCGTAGGTCGATCTCGCGCCGGCCCGCCGTGAGGGTGATGCGGCCGTCCTGGGGGATACGGTGCTCGGCGATGTCGAGGCTGGCCATCACCTTGAGGCGCGTCGTCACACCGCCTTGGATCGCCTTCGGCGAACGGGTGATCTCGTGCAGCACCCCGTCGATGCGGAACCGGATACGGATGTCGTCGGGCGTCGGCTCGATGTGGATGTCCGAGGCCCGCTCCTGGAGAGCCTGCCGCAGGATCAAGTTGACGTACTTGACGATCGGGGCGTCTTCGACGACGGCGTGAAGATCGGTGAGCTCGGTGACCCGGGTCTCGTCGGCGGCCAAGGTCTGGGAAGCGGCCGACTGGGCGGCGAGGGTCGTCTCGCGGTCATGGCGGTAGACCCGCGACAGGTACTCGGAGATCTGGCCGGCGCTGCAGACCACTATGTGGAGATCTGTCCCGAGCAGCGTGCGCAGGTCGTCGACGGCGAACACGTCCGACGGGTTCGCCATGCCGATGATCGGCGTGTCGCCGCTGAAGCCGAGGGCGAGCACCCGGTGGCGGCGCGCCAGCGCCTCGGGGATCAGCTTCGTTGCCTCGGGGTCGAGCGCCTGCTCGTTGAGGTCGACGAACTCCATTCCGGCCTCGGCGGCGGCGGCACGGATAAGGTCCTCTTCGGAGACGAGTCCGAGCTCGCTCAGGATCTCGCCGAGGGACCTTCCTGTCGCGGCCCGCTCCCGCAAGGCCGCTTCCATCTCCTCGCTCGTGACCTGCCCCGAGCTCACGAGCAGCTCGGCGAGCCCCGGCGTTGCCTTGCTCCCGGCCTCGCCGGTCGCTTTGGAAGTCCCCCGCTTGCGGCCGGGGGCGGGGCCCTCGAGCAACTCGGAGGCGGCGGCGAGGGCGCGCCTTGCCTCGGTGTCCTCTCCGACGGTCGTGCCCGCGTCGGAGGAAGCTGGGGCCGAGGAGGTG
This sequence comes from Acidimicrobiales bacterium, assembly GCA_052146595.1. Taxonomy (GTDB): domain Bacteria; phylum Actinomycetota; class Acidimicrobiia; order Acidimicrobiales; family Bog-793; genus Fen-455. Next base: position 160 of record JBKQMT010000134.1, on the reverse strand, counting down.
TCGGCCTCGAGGTCCAGCCCGGGCTCGGTGTCGGGCGCCGGGCCCGGCTCGCTCTTGGCGGCTCGCGTCGAGGGGACGGTGTCGGGCGACGGCGACGAAGGGGGCACCGACTCCGGCGGGGGCTCCGCCGCGTGAGATTCCGCCGGCGCGTGGGGCTCCG
>JBKQMT010000133.1:0-43346 GCA_052146595.1 Acidimicrobiales bacterium | reverse complement strand
CTCGTGGAAGAAGGCGATCGAGGCCGGGTCGCCGCCGTGCTCGCCACAGACGCCGCACTTGAGACCCGGGCGGGCGGCCCGGCCCCGCTCGACGGCGAGGCGCACGAGCTCGCCCACCCCGGCGGTGTCGACGTTCTCGAACGGGTTGGCCTTGAGGAGGCCCTTCTCGAGGTAGGCCGACATCATGCGCCCCTCGACGTCGTCCCGGCTGAAGCCAAACGTCATCTGGGTGAGGTCGTTCGTCCCGAAGGAGAAGAAGTCTGCCACCTCGGCGATCTCATTCGCGAGCAGGGCAGCCCGCGGCGTCTCGATCATCGTCCCGATGGCGATCTCAACCCGTTCCCCGGTCTCGGCCTCGCCGGTCTTGTCCGCGGCGGCCGCCTCCTGCAGGGCCTTGACGACCCAGGAGCGGGCCAGGGCCATCTCTTCACGCGAGACCGTGAGCGGGATCATTATCTCGACGACCGGGTGGCCGCCCACTGCGGCGCGCTCGTAGGCGGCCTCCATGAGGGCACGCACCTGCATCCCGTACAGACCGGGCTTCAAGACCCCGAGCCGGACGCCACGCACCCCGATCATCGGGTTGGCCTCGTGCCAGGACTTGGCCGCGTCGAAGAGCTTCTTCTCCTCGTCGGTCAGGCCCTCGACCGCTTGTTTGACGACGAGCGACTCGATGTCGGGGAGGAACTCGTGCAACGGCGGGTCGAGCCCGCGTACGATGACGGGCAGGCCGTCCATCGCCTCGAGGATCCCGAGGAAGTCGGCCTTTTGTGCGGCTCTCAGCTCCTCGAGCGCCGCCGTCTCCTCCTCCGCGGTCGCGGCGAGGATCATCCGCCGCATGATGGGCAGGCGGTCGTCCCCGAAGAACATGTGCTCGGTCCGGCACAAGCCGATGCCTTCGGCCCCGAGATGGCGGGCGTTGGCGGCGTCGGCTCCGGTGTCCGCGTTGGCGCGCACCCCGAGCCGGCCGGCGCGGACCTCGTCCGCCCAACCGAGCAGCTTGGTCAGCTCCGGGGGCGGCTCGGCGGCGATGAGCGGTACGGCTCCGGCGACGACGGTGCCTTCCGAGCCGTCGATGGAGATGATGTCGCCTTCCCGGACGACGGTGTCACCGGCCCGGAACAGCTTGTCGGCCGCACTGATCCGCAAGGCCTCGGCCCCGACGACAGCCGGCTTGCCCCAGCCACGGGCGACGACTGCGGCATGGCTGACGAGGCCACCCCTGGCGGTCAAGATGCCCTCGGCGGCGAGCATGCCGTGCACGTCCTCAGGTGAGGTCTCGTTGCGCACGAGGATCACGTGCTCACCTCTCTGGGCCGCAGCCGCGGCGTCGTCGGCGCTGAAGCAGGCGGCTCCGACAGCCGCGCCGGGCGAGGCGGCGAGCCCCTTGGCGATGACGGGCGCCGTGTGGTCGGCGAACTGCGGATGCAGGACAGCCTCGATGTTGTCGGGGGTGATCCTCTGCAGCGCCTCGGCGTGGGTGAGGTGGATGGCCGGGTCGTCGACCATGTCGACCGCCATGCGGAGCGCGGCCCGACCCGTACGCTTGCCGACCCTGGTCTGCAGCATCCAGAGCTTGCCCTGCTCGATGGTGAACTCGGTGTCACACATGTCCCGGTAATGCGCCTCGAGCCTGGCGAAGACGTCCATCAGCTGGTGGTAGATGGGGGGGAACTCGGTCTCGAGCGCGGACATCGGTTCGGTGTTGCGGATGCCGGCGACGACGTCCTCGCCCTGGGCGTTGATGAGGAAGTCGCCGTAGGCGCCCTTGGCCCCGGTGGCCGGGTCACGCGTGAAACCGACACCGGTACCTGACTTGTTGTCGCGGTTGCCGAAGACCATCGCCTGCACGTTCACGGCCGTGCCGAGGTCGTTCGGGATGTGCTCGCGCTGGCGATAGGCGACTGCTCTCGCCCCGTTCCACGAGGCGAACACGGCTTCTATGGCGCCCCGGAGCTGGTCGACCGGGTCTTGGGGGAAGGGGTGTCCCGTCGCCTTCTCGACGACGCCCTTCAGCTCCTCGACGAGCGCCTGGAGGTCGGTGGCCGCCAATTCGGCGTCCGAGGCGCCGGTGCGCTCCTTCAGGGTCTCGAGGGGCTCGTCCAGTTGCTCGCCGGGGACCCCCAGGACGATTCGGCCGTACATCTGCACGAAACGCCGGTACGAGTCGAACGCGAACCGCTCGTCGCTGGTCTGCTTGGCGAGGCCCTCGACCGACCGGTCGTTGAGGCCGAGATTCAAGACCGTGTCCATCATGCCCGGCATCGAGAACTTGGCTCCCGAGCGGACCGAGACGAGCAGGGGGTCGTCGGCGTCGCCGAGGCGCCGTCCCATGCGCCCTTCGAGCCTTTTCAGGTGCTCGCTGATCTCACCGTCGAGCCCGTCGGGCCACCCCGCGGTCATGTACGCCCGGCAGGCGTCGGTCGAGATCGTGAAGCCGTGCGGGACCGGCAGGCCGAGCACCGAGGTCATCTCGGCCAAGTTGGCACCCTTCCCACCCAGCAGATCTTTGAGCTCCATAGGGGGACGAGGGTGCTGATGGTCGAAGTCGTACACGTAGCCCATTAAGGCCTCCTGGAATTGTCGCGACAGACGGAGCCTAAACGCGACCCGGGTGGTGCCTGCAAGACGGGGGCTTTGGCGGGGATCTCGTCAGGGCTCGGCGAGGGCTCGGCAAGGCGCCGGCACCGTCCCGCTTCGCGCCGGCGCGACGCCTGGGAGGCGCCGGCACCGTCCCGCTTCGCGCCCGCAGGCGGCGCCTCAGACGTCGAGGCGGCCGAGAAGGTAGCTCACGACCTCGTCGATCGGAAGCCTCGTCTGCTCGGTCGAGTCACGCTCGCGCACGGTGACCTGCCGGTCCTCGAGGCTCTCGAAGTCGACGGTCACGCAATAGGGCGTGCCGATCTCGTCCTGGCGCCGGTAACGCCGCCCGATCGACTGGGTCTCGTCGTACTCGCACATGAGGTGGCGCTGAACCCGGTGCAGGACCTCTCGAGCCAGCGGGGAGAGGGTGTCCTTCTTCGAGAGCGGGAGCACCGCTACCTGGTACGGGGCCATACGGGGGTGCAGGCGGAGCACGACGCGGCGCTCGCCGCCGATCTCGTCCTCGTCGTAGGCGGCCAAGAGGAACGCCATCATCGCCCGGGTCGCACCGGCTGCCGGCTCGACGACGTGGGGGAGATACCGCTCGCCCGTCGCCTGGTCGAAATGCTCCAAAGAGGTGCCTGAGTGCTCCTGGTGCGCACGCAGGTCGAAGTCGGTCCTGTTTGCGATGCCCTCGAGCTCGCCCCAGCCCCAGGGGAAGAGGAATTCGACGTCTGTCGTCCCCGAGGAGTAGTGCGAGAGCTCCTCGGGGTCGTGCGGCCGGAGGCGCAACTTCTCACTGGCGATGCCATAGCGCACGTACCAGGCGAGGCGTTCCTCGCACCAGTACTGCTGCCAGCGTGGGCTGTCCGCAGGAGGGACGAAGAACTCCAACTCCATCAGCTCGAACTCTCGTGTGCGGAAGACGAAGTTGCCGGGCGTGATCTCGTTCCTGAATGCTCGGCCGATCTGCGCGATCCCGAACGGTGGCTTGCGCCTCGTGGTGGTCTCGACGTTCAGGTAGTTCACGAACATGCCCTGAGCAGTCTCGGGCCTCAGGTAGGCGATCGAGGAGTCTTCTTCGACTGGACCGACGAAGGTCTTGAACATGAGGTTGAACGGGCGGGCCTCGGTCAGATCGGCGGAACCACAGTTGGGGCAAGTGCCCTCGATCTGGTCGGCGCGCCAGCGTTCCTTGCAGGTGCGGCAATCGACGAGGGGGTCGGTGAAGGTCGCCAGGTGGCCCGACGCCTCCCAGACCTTGGGGTTGGTCAGGATGGCGGCGTCGATCGGCACGACGTCGTCCCGCTCCTGGATCATCGCCCGCCACCAGGCCTCGCGGATGTTGCGAAGCATCAGGGCCCCGAGCGGGCCGTAGTCGTAAGTCGAGCGGATGCCACCGTAGATCTCGGCTGAAGGGAAGACGAAGCCACGCCGCTTGCACAAGTTAACGACGGCGTCGAACAGGCCGAGGTCGGCAGTGGGCTCAAGGGAGGTCGCCATGGCGGCAGGTTACCCGCAGGTGACAGGAGGCTTGTGCCCTGGGCGGGGAGGACTCAGTTACCCTCGGGAGACTCGGCTCTGGTATCTCGCAACCCGGCGGTCGTGATCTCGGCGCTGCGATGGGCCGAGCGCACCCTCCTGTCCAGGTGGTACTCGGTGGCGACCATGGCCAAACGCTCGGCCTCGGCCGTCGCTCGGCTCGGCGGCAGATCGAGCGCGGCGCGGAGGGCTCCGTTGAGAACCTGCCTTATCAGGCTCACCGTTTCGGCTCCGACGGACTGGCCGCGACGGCAGGAACGGCACAGGAACCCGCCTTCGCCGGCGTCGAACGCCACCAGCTCGACCTCGTCTCCGCACCCGGCGCACTGCTCGAGCGACGGGCCGACGCCCTCCAACGCGAGAAGCTTCCAGAGAAACGCACCCAGCAGTGCCGCAGAAGGACGTTCCTCCAGGGTCCGCAGCGCGCCCACGAGCATGCGGAACAACTCCGCCATGGGCTGTCTCTCGAGCGCGACGTGATCCACGACCTCGAGCATCGTGAGCGCCACCGGGACCCGATCGAGGTCGCCACGTATGGCCTTGAAATGCTCGATGACCTCGACCTGGTTCACGACGTCGAGCTCGCGTCCGCGCCAGCACATCATGGTCACGTGCGTCAGGGGCTCCAGCCGGCCGCTGAGGCTGCTCTTCGGCTTGCGGATCCCCTTGGCCACCGCCCGGACCTTGCCGTGCTCGGGAGTGGCGAAGGTCACGATGCGGTCGGCTTCCCCGAGTCGCAGCGTCCTCAGCACCACGCCCTCGTCGCGATAGGTGGCCATGTCGCAGTCAGGCCCTCATCCGCGACCCGACCGAGATCAGCGCCACACCCACGACGATCACGACCAGCAGCGTGATCGCCGGTTCAAAGCCCTTGACCGCAAGGAGCACGACGAAGGCGAAGGCGAGGAAACCCAGGAACAGCCCCGAGAGAACCCCGATGTGATCGCGGATGCGGAAAGGCTGGCGCGTCTCCTCGTTCACCGTTGCACCCCTCCGTAACGTCGGTCGCGGCGCTGGTACTCGCCGACGGCATCGAACAGGTTCTTCCGGCGGAAGTCCGGCCACAAGACGTCGGTGAAGACGAGCTCGGAGTAGGGCAGCTCCCAGAGGAGGAAGTTCGAGATGCGGAACTCGCCCGAGGTACGGATCACGACATCGGGATCGGGCATGTCGGGCCAGTACAGGCGGGAGCGGAGCGCCCTCTCGTCGATCCTTTCTGGCGGAACGCCATCGATGACGAGCTGGCGGACGGCGTCGACGATCTCCGCCCGTCCCCCGTAGTTGAAACAGATCGTGAGCGTCAGTCGCCTGTTCGAGGCAGTGAGGTCCATTGACTCGTCCATGTGCCGGACGAGCCGACGCGGGACGCGCCAGTCCCTGCGACCGGCAAAGCGGATGCGCACTCCCTTTGTGTTCAGGTCGTCACGATGGCGAGTGAGGATCCCCTCGTTGAAGTTCATCAGATAGCGGACCTCATCTGGAGGACGGCGCCAGTTCTCAGTCGAGAACGCGAACATCGTCAGCCAGCTGAGCCCGAGGTCCAGCGCTCCCTCTACCGTGTCGAACATCGCCTCCTCGCCCGCGGCGTGGCCCTCGGTACGAGGCAGCCCGCGTTGGCGCGCCCAGCGACCGTTGCCGTCCATCACGCAGGCGACGTGCTTTGGGATCCGGGTCGGATCGATGTTCGCGACTGCCATCGCGCCGAAGTTACTCCCGACTCTCCGCGGAACTCTGCCCAGCTCGCCGGAGGTGGGCTCCCCGGTACCCCGCGGCGGTCTCGGCGGCTGCCAGGCGGCCCGACCGGGCCTACTCCAGCGGTCCGATTTCTTCCTCCACCGCCGCGATGAGCTCCCCGTCGCCGACGAGGGCAATCGTGGCGTCGACGTCGGGCTTCAACGCCCGGTCGTGGAGGAGGGTGGGCACGACCTTGCGCAACGAGGCGATCGCCGCCTGGGTCGCGGCCCCGGCCAGGAGGGGGGCGCGAAGCTCGCAAGCCTGGGCGGCGGCGAGCACCTCCATCGCGATCACCGCCTCGGCGTCGCGGAGACATTCCCTGGCGTGTCGGGCGGCGGTCATGCCCATGCTGACGTGGTCCTCCTGGCCTGCCGAGGACGTGATCGAGTCCACGGCCGCCGGGTGCGCCAGGGTCTTCATCTCCGAGACAAGCGAGGCGGCCGTGTACTGACACACCATGAACCCCGAGTTGACACCGGCCTCACCTACGAGGAAGGGGGGAAGACCGTTCGACGTCTTCGGGTCGAGAAGCCGAAAGAGCCTGCGCTCGGATATCGACGCCAGCCCGACGCTTGCCGCCGCGAGCGAGTCGCAAGCGAGCGCCACCGGCTGACCGTGGAAGTTCCCGCCGGAGAGGATCTCTCCGGTCTCGGGCAGCACGACCGGGTTGTCGGAGACCGAGGCCAGCTCTGTCTCGAGCGTCTCGGTGCTGTGGCGGACGACATCGCGGAAGGCGCCGTGGACCTGAGGGGCGCAACGGATCGAATAGGCGTCCTGGACGATGTGGTCGCTCTTGCGGTGCGAGGAAAGTATCTCGCTGCCCGCCAGGAGCCGTACCAGGTTCCGGGCCGAGGCCAGCTGCCCCGGGTGCGGGCGCAGCCCCACGACGCGGGCGTCGAAGGCTCGGTCGGTGCCCAAGATGGCCTCGATGGTGAGGGCAGCCGAGATGTCGGCGGTCTTGGCGAGCCTGGCGGCCCGCCAGGCCGCCAGCACCCCGATGGCCGTCATGCCCTGTGTGCCGTTGATGAGGGCGAGTCCCTCCTTGGCCTCGAGCACGAGCGGCTCGAGACCGCAGCGACGCAAGGCGGCCATGGCGGGAAGTCGCTCGCCTTGGAAGCGGACCTCGCCTTCGCCGATGACGGGCAGCGCCAGATGTGCGAGCGGGGCGAGGTCGCCTGAAGCTCCGAGCGAGCCTTGCTCGGGCACGACGGGGAGGATGCCCCGCTCGAGCATCTCGACGAAGCGAAGCACGACCGCGCGCCGGACCCCGGAATGGCCGAGGGCCAGGACGTGGGCCCGCAGCGCCAACATGGCCCGCACCTCCTCTGCTGGCAGCTCGCTGCCGACGGCCACCGCATGTGACCGCAAGAGGCCGTGCTGGAGGGCCGTGGAGTGCTCCGGCGTGAGATGCACCTCCGCCAAGGCGCCGAACCCGGTCGTCACCCCGTAGACGACCGCCCCCGCCTCGAGAGCCGTGACCACGACCTGCCGTGAGGCGTCGACTCTCCCCAGGACGTCCTCGCTCAGCGATGCCGGGGCCCCCCTCGCGATCTCCACGACGTCAAAGACGCGAAGTGGGCCGCCGAGTGCGATCGCTGCAGGCGCAGTCACAGGCCGAGTATTGCAGCGGGCGCGCCCGGGCGGGCACTTCCCCGTCCCGGGGCGGCGCCGGCGATCCCCGGCGGGTCACACATCGAACCTGAGCTGGCGAACCTCTCCCGATCTGCGCCCGCCAGTGGTGCCCGGGCCGGGACGGCTCCTTTCCGGCCAGAGCTTGGCCTGCAGCCCCGAGGCTCTGGCGACGGGTTTCTTGACCGCAGCCCGGATCGAGGCCGAGGAGGCGACGACGGTGACTCGTTTCCTGGCGCGGGTGACAGCGGTGTAGAGCAGCTCCCGGGTGAGGATGGGCGAGGTCGGGGGAAGCGAGATGATCACGCGCTCGAACTCCGAGCCCTGGCTCTTGTGGATCGTCGTCGCCCACCAGGTGTCGATGGCGTCGAGCTGCGACAGAGCCAGGGTTCGCAACGTCCCGTCCGCACGCCGGAGCGCAACCGCAGGCCCGGCCGACCCGCTGATCTCGAGGCCGACGTCGCCGTTGAAGACCTCGTTCAGATAGTCGTTGCGGGTGACGATGACCGGCCGGCCGGGGTAGTGGCGCCCACCGATGCCGGCGTCGGGGAACCGGCTCTTGACTCGGGTCTCGATGGCCGTGGTCCAGCCCGAGACGCCAAGCGGCCCGAACCGGGTGGCGCAGAGGACCTTCACCTCGGACGCGAGCCGGAGGCCCTCTTCGCCCTGGCCGGAACGCGCCGCCTTCACCACCTCGGCCGCATTGTCGGCCACAGCCTCGTGCAGCTGCGCCAGCAGAGTCGGATCGCCCTTCTCGGGATCGACCCAGGTGAGCTCGTCGGAGCGAGCGCCGGACATGATCTCCAACGCCACTTCGGCCTTGCCCTCTCGTATCGCGTTGGCAAGCGCCGCTATCTCCGAGTCGGGACCGAAACGGTGGTTGTCTGTCAGCACGACGATGTCGTCGGAAAGTCGCCCGACGGCCTCGCCGGATGACATCGGGCCGACGATGTCACCGAGGACGGCCCCCGCTTCGACGCTCGCCAGTTGGAACGGGTCACCGACGAGAACGAGTGTCGCGTCGGGGCGCACGGCGTCGAGAAGGCGGGCCATGAGGGGGAGCGACACCATCGAGGTCTCGTCGACGACGACGAGGTCGTGGGGGAGCCGGTTCCTGGAGTCGTAACGGGGCGATCCCCCAAAGGGCATGCCGAGCAGGCGGTGCAGTGTCTTCGCCTTGAGTGTGACAAGTGCTTCCGCCACAGCCTCGGGCAGGTCCGGGGAAGGAACGGCTTCGTGCACCACGGCTTCCATGCGGGTGGCCGCCTTCCCCGTCGGCGCCGCCAGAGCGACGTCGAGCTGCTGGCCACGAGCGAGCGCGGTCTCGTAGGCGGCACCGAGCAAGCGCGAGACGGTGCTCGTCTTGCCCGTGCCCGGCCCGCCCGCGATGACGGCGATCCGGTGGTTGAGAGCTGCGCTCGCAGCTTTCCGCTGGGCGTCATCTGCAGCCTCGAAGTGCTTCTGGAGGACCTGGTCGAGCGCGGGCGACGCACCGGCCAGTCCACCGTCGTGCCCGGCGCGGCGCGACAGATCCTCTGCCACGCGCTCCTCGAAACGCCAGTAGCGCTCGAGGTAGAGGCGCGTCCCGTCGAAGACAAGGGGCAAGATCACATCGCCGGCCGGATTTGCGGCCTTGCGCACGGCGGGGCTCTCGGCCAGGATCCTCGCCCAGCGCTCAGGCTCGGGCCAGGGCAGGGAGCCGATCCGATTGGCTTCGCCATCCTCCACGACGACGGATCCGGCGACGCTTCCGATCACCACGCAGACGTGGCCGAGACCGGGGGCTCTCGTCGCCAGGGCGGCTCCGAGCAGCACTTCGGGCTCTACCCCGGGGACCGTCCGGGCGATGAGGCGGGCGACGTGCACGGCGGCGGCGTCGAGCACTCCCGCCTCGACGAAAGGCGCCAACATCCTGACCTCCTCGCCAAGGAGCGGGCCGAGGTCCCTCACGCCGCCACCTCGGCGCCCTCGAGCAGGTCGCTCAGCGAGGTGACGAGGGCGGCCGGGAGGCGCCAGTTGAAGACGCCGTAAGGGTTCCCCACGCTCACCGGAGTCCCCTCGCCCGCCATGCCCCGCACGAACAGGTAGGCGATCCCGCCGAGGTGCCGGGCAGGGTCGTAGTCGGGGACGCGCCAACGCAAGTAGCGGTGCAGGGCGACCGAGTAGAGGAGAGCCTGCAGGGGGTAGTGGTGCTCCGCCATAGCGGCCGGCAGCCGGTCAGGGTGGTAGTCGATCCCCTGTGGCAAGCGGGTCGGCTCTGCGAGCACATTGGTCTTGTAGTCGACGACGACAAAACGTGGCGCGAGATCGGCGTCTTGGCCATCTCGGACGCGCACGACCATGTCTATCGAGCCCGTGAGATGGCCCGCGAGCTCGACTGGGAACAGTCCGGAGGAAAAGCGCTCCGCCCAGGGCCGTAGGGGGTCGTCGCCGGTCACGTGGGCCAGGACGAGGGCGCCCAGGTCGCGCTCTGTCGCCCGGCGGCGGCCACTGCCGCCGAGGCGGAGCTCGAAGCTCAGCTCGTCGAGACGTTCCCCGCGAGGGATGTCGCGCAGGCGCCTTTCGTTGAAGAGCGGCCCGAGCGGGGTATCGATGACGGCGCGCAGTCCCGAGACGAGGACGGCCGGCTCCACCGGCCACGGGTTCCAGCGGAGCCGGTCCCGGACGTTGGCCAGCAGCTGCATGTCGAGGTCGGCCGCCGCGAAGTCGACGCCCTGGAGCACTTCGTGGACGAGGGTGCCGAACTGCACACCGCCGGGGATCGCGCCGAGCGGCAGGTCCGAGGTGGCTGCTCCGCCGCCAGCCGAGACGAGGACAGCGACCTCCGCCGCCGCGACCGGCTCGTCGGACGCGCCCGAGTCGTCGAGGGTCTCGTCGTCGCGATCGAGCTCGGCTGCCCGGGCGCGGCTGGCCATGGCGCTGAATGACCATCTTCGCTCGGCCCGGTCGGGCACCCTGTGGAGCGTCGCGAGCTCCAGGTCGCTCGCAGCCGGCCGCGGGGCACGGTTCACCCACCTCGCAACGGGTCCGTCGGCCGCGCCTGTGACCGTGACGTCGACGGCGTCGCCGGCGGGCGCGAGGGCGGTCTCGAGGGCGGCGGCGTCATGGTCATCGGGCAAGACGAACCCGTGGGCCGTGAACAGTTCCGGGTCTATCGTTCCGTGTCTTCTCGCGAACAGGATTCGGGCGAGCCCCGTGAGCTCGCTCCTGTGCGCCCGGGTCCACCACAAGAGCGTCTGGTGCTCGGCACGCGTGAGGGCCACGTAGAGCAGCCGAAGGCTCTCCCCGAGCGCCTCGGCGTCGGCGAGCGCCTTGTGGTCAGCCGCCTCGGAGGCCGCTTGCCATCCGGCGTCGTTGGCGATGTCGAATGTCCGCCGCCCCGTCTCGGGGTCCTGGTACACGACCTCGTGGGTGGTGGCGTGGGCAAGCCGCCACAGCGTCGGGACGCACACGACCGGGAACTCGAGGCCTTTGGCGACATAGACGGTCATTATCTGCACCGCCTCGGCCTCCGACTCGACCTGGCGCGCCGTGACGTCGTTCTCGGGGTCATCGGGGACCTCGGCTTCGAGCTGGTCCAAGAGGGTGAGCAGGCCGTCAGCGGTCGGTCTCATACCGACGGTCGCCGCCTGCGCCAACCCGGCGATGTGGTCCAGGTCGGTGAGGTTGCGCTCACCGTCGCTCGAGGCCAGCACGCGAGCTGTGACGCCGGTCTCGGACCGCACCTGGGCGCAGAGCGCGACCGTGCCCTGGGCGGAGAGCGTCCTGGACCACCTGTCGAGCTGGGTCTGGACCTCGCTGATCGCTACGTCGTCGGCGGAATCGAGCCTCGGGACCGACCATCCGAAGAACCACGTGAGGGCTGCGGCCCGTGCCCGGGTGGGGTCGCTCGGCCGGGCGAGCGCTCTGAGCAGCCACCGCCACTGCGCGGCGGCCGGCGAGCGCAAGACCGAGTCGCTGCGCGTCGTCACGGCGGGGATCCCCCTTCGGCGCAGCGCTGTCTGCACGATCTCGGACTCGCTGTGCTGGCCGACGAGCACGGCGATGTCGCTCGGCCGAAGGCGGCGTGTCGCTTCGTCTCCACGCGCCGGGAGCCACGCTGTGTCCAAGAGCTCGTGCACCTCGCGAGCGAGGTCACGGGCGATCGCTTCCTGGGCCGCGTCGACCTGGACCCGGCCCGGGCCGGTGCGGAGCAGGTCCTCACCGAGGGCCAGACGCACCTTGAGGGCTGGCAGTGCGGCGCCGTCACCGGTCGAGACACGAAGGTCTTCGTTCTCCTCTGACGCCTTGACAGGCACGAACTCGATCCTCGGGTCCCCGAAGGTGGCGCCCGAGAAGACCCGTTCGAGTGCGGTGAGCAACGCTCCGTCCGAGCGCCAGTTCGTCCCGAGCGTCGACCGCTTCGTGCCCTCCGCGTGCGCGGCCTGCAGGTACGTGTGGATGTTCGCGCCCCGGAAGGCGTAGATCGCCTGCTTGGGGTCGGCGACGAGCACGAGCGTGGTGTTGTCGCCGGGTGTCGCGAACAGCCTGGAGAAGATGTCCCATTGCACCGGGTCGGTGTCCTGGAACTCGTCTATCAGGGCGACCTGGAAGCGCCGGCGCAAGATGGCGGCAGGCGCGTCGCTCTCGAGCGCGTCACGCAGCTGGGTCAAAAGGTCGTCGAAGGAGAGCGTGCCCGCCGTGCGACGCCGCCGGCGGACTCCGTCCACGACACGGTCAACCAGAAGTCGCAGTCGAGCGGCGGCCGGCTCGATGTCGGCCTGCCCGGCGTCAGGGACGACACGGATCCCCGGGTTGCCCAGCACCCTGGCCGCGACCCGCTGAAGGTGTTCCAAGGTCGGGAGCGGGTCTGGGATCACCGCCTCCGCGAAGGACTGAGCCGCCAGCACGTCCGCGCACACCGAGCCGAGCAGCTCCCTTGTGTTGTCGAGCAACGCCGCGTCGAGATCGCAGGGAGCCGCTGAGCCCAAGGTGCGCAGGACTTGTTGAGCGAAACCGTGGATCGTCGTGATCGTGGCGGCGTCGAAGTCGACGACGGCCTGCTCGAGGCGCTCGAGGCGGCGCCCACGGTCGGCGCTCGCCACGAGGGCCAACAGGTCGTCGCTGATCGCCGTGCCAGAAGGAGCGCGCAGCGCGGCCACGGCCTCTGTGAGCCGGGAGCGCACACGATCGCGAAGCTCGGCCGCGGCCGCGCGGGTAAAGGTGACGATGAGGAGCTTGTCGACGCGCACGTCCTTCTCCGCCACGTATCGCACGACGAGCCCGGCCAAGGTGTAGGTCTTGCCGGTCCCGGCGCTCGCCTCGATCGCCACCCTCCCCTCGGGCAGTGGTCCGAGGGGCGAGTAGACCTCCGGTTGGCTCACGGGAGCTCCTCGGCGCTCGACTCGACGGCGTCCCAGAGGTAATCGGCGAAGCGCTCGGCTCTTCGCGCGCGCCTGCCGGGAGGGTCGTCTTCGCGCGCCGTCAGGGCGAGCAGCTCACTCAGCGGCAGGTCGCCGAAGACGAGCCGGTTCGCCTCGTCCTGGCCCTCACCACCGCCGCTCCAGGCCTGCCAGTCATTCGGCCCCGCCTTGTGCTTGTGAAGCTTGTAGGAGAGCGTGGGGAAGAGGGGGATGGGCTCGAGCATTCCCCGCCGGTAGCAGTCGACGACGATCTCGAGCGCGGCGAGAGCCAGGAGGTGACGCTCGGCGGGGGTCTCGCCGCGGCCCACGAGCTGGATCGCGTCGTGCCCCCCGGTCGTCTCGGAACTGCCCACGACGACGCTTCGCCAGTCCGTCGCGGGGTCTGTCGCGACGAGGGCCACGAGGTCGAGCCAAGCCGAGATGCGTCGCTTGGGGCCGAGCTTGCTGGAGGTCAGGAGAGCGGGCCCAGGACGGGGACCTTTGCAGCGACCCACGACGGTGTCGACTAGGCGTACGTCGCGAACCACGATGTCGACAGGGTGGCGCTCGTCGCGCGTCGGCTCGACGCCGATCTCCGCGGCGCGTGCGAGCAGCCCGTCGACGGTCTCCTCGATCCCGCGCAGAGCGCGCTCGCCAAGCCCGCCCGGGGGGAGCGTCCCGAGAGCGCGCTCGCGCCGTTGCCACTCGCAGGTGGAGTGTCCTGCGAGGCGCGCCACCAGGAGACGGTCGGCGACGGCCCAGTGCTCGAGGGCGTCGAGAGAGGTGGCGAGATCGTCCGACAGATCGCTCTCCTCGCCGAGGAGGCGGAGCTGCAGTCGCTGGCGCAGGAACGCCTTCACCGGGTGCCTGAAGAAGCTCTTCAGCTCGGTGAGGTCGATGGTCGTCTTGGCGTCAGGGGCCGGAGGCAGCGGCCCGGCGATGAACAGCGGGCGCGCGATCTCCTGTCTCCGGCGGGCCGTCGCCCCTTCCAACGCGCCGGGATCGAAGCTCCACGGCCCCGCCACGCCGAGCGCGCCCGGCGCGAAATTGCGCTCGTCGAACGGCTGGCACGGGTGGACGGTCTCGATGCGTGTCCGGTAGTCGCCCCGGCGCTGGGGCGCCAGCATTGCCCTGATGGTGTCGCGCAGCTCGGCGAGGACGGTCGTGTTCGGTACCTCCCGATTGGTGCGGACACTTCGGCCCGTCCTGGTGATGACGAGATGATCGCCTGCAGCGAGTATGGCTTCGAGCAGCGCCTGGCGGACCTCCGCACGGGGGTCCCGATCGCCGACGAGGGGGTCGAGGGCGGCGAGATCGTCGCCGTCAGTGGCGGCGGCACCTGTGGTGCCGGCGTCGTCGAGGCCGAGAAGGCAGATGACCCGGAAAGGCAGCCAGCGCAGCGGCGTCAGCGAGCTGACCGTGATGCCGCCCCTGAAGAAGTCCGGGCGCGTCGGAGCGCCCTGGAGCCGGTCGGCGAGGAGGCGGCGGACATCGGCGATCGAGAGCTCGACCGTCGCCGGCTTGTCGCCCACGATCGCCCGGTCGCCCACCTCGGCGAGGACCCGCCGCAGCTGGTCGAGCTGCCAGCGCTGGCCGTCCTCGACGTCGAAGAACTGCTCCACGGCCTCCGACAAAGCCTCGCACCAGGCGGCGGCAGGACGAGCCACCATCATCGCCTCGGCCAAGCTCGCCAGGCGGGCGACGAGGTCGGCGAGGCGGCCGGCGACGGCTATGTCGTCTCCTTCCACAGCGAGGGGAGCGATCTCGCCGGGGGCGAGGCCGATGTCGTCTTCGCTCACGGCGATTCCCATGAGCACCCGGTCGATCGCGGCGCACCACGAGTTGGCCGTGAACTGTGCGGGAAGGCCCCAGGGGGCGCGCTGGGGACCGTCGAGTCCCCAGCGCACGTTCGCCCGGGCGACCCAGTCCGCGATCGTGCCGAGGGCCTGCTCGTCGAACTCGAAGCGCCTCGCCACGACCGGTAGCGAGACGAACTCGAGCACCTCGGACACTGTGAACCTGCCCGAGATCAGCGCGAGCAGCGAGTCGAGGGCGGCGAGGACCGGGTACGACTCTCGAAGCGAGCGGTCCGTGATGCGGTAGCGAAGGGGGGGCGGGGTCAGAGCCCTGCCCGGCGTAGCGGCAGCCGGCATGTCAGAAGAGTCGGTGCTGTCTCCCGCCGATGTCCCGAAGCCTGCTTCCACGAGAGGCGCGAACTGGTCGATGGCGGGGGAGAGGATGACGACGTCCTCCTCTTTCAGCGTCGGGTCGTCCTCGAGCAAGTGAAGGATCGCGTCACGCAGCACTTGGACTTGACGGGCCTGCCCGTGGCAGGAGTGCACCTGGATCGAGCGGTCGGCAGGATCCGGCGCGAAGTCGCCGGCGGGGGCGGAACCGGAGCGCAGGTCGCGCTGCAGGCGGGAAAGCAAGGTCTTTGGTGCGACGCTCTGAGCCTCGTCGGCGGCTCCCACCGGCACCGGGGCAGGAAACCCGCGCTCCTCGGCCGCGGCGAGGAGTGCGGCGCGCTCGCGGTAGGGCCGCCCCCATGAACGCAGCAGCGGGTGGCGGACATGTCGCACTTCGGCGTCGGTGCCGTGCTCGGAGCGGAGCATGACGAGCGGCAATTGACGGCCGAGGGCCGCCTCCCGCACTCGGGAGGTTGTGAGCGGTGACGGGTCGAGGAGAAGGAGGTGGAGCTCACGTCGCGCGGCGACGGCTTCGAGGAGCTCGAGGAACGGCCTGCCGCTCGGGAGGGTCGTGACGCCGAAGATGGCGAGCCGTCGGGGGAGCTCGAGGGGGAGCGCACCTGAGCGGACGTCCTCGAGCAGGCTCGGCAGCCGCTCGGGCGGGCTGGGCTCCCCGATGCAGGCGCGCACGAGGCGCCACAGATGGGGCTGCCAGAGGTCGTGCTCGGCGAGGAGGCGACCTGTGCCGTCGATGTCACGGCCGGCCGCCCACTGCAGCACGAGCTCGGGCCGGCGGACCGCATAACGGTCGAAGAGGTCGGCAAGGCGCCGGGCCCGCCCGAACCAGGTGGCTCCCTCGGGGAGCACGGTGAGCGGGAAGAGGCGGTCGTCATCGCCCCGATCGTGCAGCACCTCGAGCACCGCCCAGACGAGAGAGTCGACATGCCACGGATCGGCCTGCCCGGCGCGCCCGGCCTCGAGCACGACATGGCGCAGGCCTCCGGGGAAGCTGAATTCGATGTTGGCGGCCACACCATCACCGGCGCCAGGCCCGGACGCGCCCAGGGAACGGGCCAGCTCGAGTGCCAGCCAGCGGCGCATGGCAAAAGTCGGCACTGCGACCCACTCGGGCGTCATCGGGTCTTCGAGCGGCTCTCCCAGCACCTCGGCCAGCGCCGCTGCCAGCGGCCTAACCCGGCTGGCGCTGCATAGGTGGAGCACGAGCGAACACTAGCCAGAGGTTGTGACGGTCACCGGCGACTGCGAAGCTACCTTGGAGCTGTGACGACAGCGGCGACAGCTTCCGGCGCGTGATCAAGTACCTCGGCTCGAAACGTCGCCTCGTCCAAGCCATCTCCGCGCTCGCCTGCGGCTGCGGTGCCAGAACCGCCGCCGACATGTTCACGGGCACGACGCGTGTCGCCCAGGAGCTCAAGCGCCAGGGAGCATTCGTCACTGCGGTTGACACGGCCACCTACTCAGAGGTGCTCGCCCAGTGCTACGTCAGCACCGACGCGACATCGGTGGACCGAGCCGAGCTCGCGGAGGCGATCACCGAGCTCAACGCCCTGCCTGGCCGACGAGGCTATTTCACAGAGGTCTTCTGCGAGCGCTCCCGCTACTTGCGTCCTGAGAACGGTGCCCGCGTCGATGCCATTCGTGACGCGATCGAAGAGCGTCACCGCACGAGCCCGCTCTACCCGATACTGCTCACGAGCCTGCTCGAGGCGGCTGACCGTGTGGACTCCACGACGGGGTTGCAGATGGCCTACCTTAAGCAGTGGGCGGAGCGATCTTTCCGTCCTCTCTCGCTCAGGGTTCCCGACCTCCTCCCGGGGCCCGGTCGCTCCATCCGCGCCGACGCCCGGCAGGCAGTCGTGTCGGTCGGCCCGGTTGACTTCGCCTATCTCGACCCTCCCTACAACCAGCACCGCTACTTCACCAACTATCACGTCTGGGAGACCCTGATCCGATGGGACGCGCCGGACCACTACGGGGTTGCCTGCAAGCGCGCCGACTCGAAGAGCGCGGCCACGCGCAGCGAGTTCAACTCGAAGCTCACCATGCCGGCCGCTCTCGCCGAGATCGTCCACAAACTCGAGGCGACCGTCGTCGCCGTGTCGTGCAACGACGAGTCGTGGCTAGGCCGTGACGAGCTTGTCGAGATGTGCGCAGGTCGCGGGCACGTCGAGCTGCTCGAGTTCGACTCGAAACGGTACGTCGGTGCCCAGATCGGCATCCATGACCCGTCCGGCCGGAAGGTCGGCCGCGTCTCTCACTTGCGCAACGTCGAACGGCTGGCCGTCTGCGGCCCTCGCGCGGGGGTGCTCGGCGCCATCGAGGCCTGCCGTCAGCAAGCCCCTCACGTCCCTGGCGCGGGCCGGGCCCCGCTAGCGCTGAGGTGAGGTGTCGATGACGAGCTCGAACGTGGTGCTCGCCCTGGCAGTGTTCGGTGCCAGCGCGGTGGAGATGGTCGAGGCGTTGACGATCGTCACCGCCGCGGGCGTGACGCGGGGATGGCGCTCGGCGATCGAGGGCAGCCTCGCCGCCGTCCTCGTGCTGGCGACATTGGTCATCGCCGTCGGCATACCCCTCGCCCGGCTCGTCCCGATCGACATCTTGCGCGTCGTCATAGGCGCTCTTCTTCTCGTGCTCGGCCTCGACTGGCTGCGCAAAGCCGTACTGCGGGCGAGCGGCCACAAGGAGCTGCATGACGAGGACGCCATCTACGCGCGCACCGTGGCGGAGCTGTCCGGCGAGGCACCGGACTCGACGGCCCCCCGCGTCCCGGGCCGCGCGGCGCAGGCGGGCAGGCAGGCAGGATCGTGGCGGTACGGGTCGCGTGATGTCACCGGCTTCACCGTTGCTTTCAAGGGCGTCTTCCTCGAGGGCATGGAGGTGGTGCTCATAGTGATAACGCTCGGGGCGAGCTCGGGTCATCTGGCGCTCGCCTCGTGTGCGGCAGCTGCCGCAGCGGTCATCGTCTCGATCGTCGGGTACCTCGTGGCGCGCCAGCTTTCCGAGGTGCCGGAGAACTGGATGAAGCTGGCCGTCGGGGTCATGCTCACGAGCTTCGGCGTTTTCTGGGTCGGTGAGGGAGCCGGGGTTCACTGGCCCGGAAGCGACCTCATGATCCTGGTGCTTGTGGCTGTGTTCGCTGTGGCCGCGGCGCTCCTGTCTCTTGCCATGCGTAGGATCGGTCCTGCCCGTCAGCCCGTGACGCTTCGAAGCGGGCCGCTGCCATGACCGCCGTCCTCCGTGCGCTGGGAGCTTTCGGGAGGTTCTGGCGGGAGTTCCTGATTGGCGACGCCCCGGAGCTGTTCCTAGGGACGCTCGTCTTCGTCGGCGCCGCCTTCGCCCTCCGTCATCACAGTGATCTGGCCGTCGTCGTTCTCCCGCTGGTCGTCATCGTGTTCCTCGGCGGCAGCATCTTGCGGGGTCGGGCGAAGGCCTGAGCCTCTGTCCGGGCGAGCGCGCTGGGTTCCGGTAGCGTCCGAATGTGACCGAACCCAATGTCGCCGAGCTGTTGCAGCGTGTCGTGGCGACGCTTCCGGCGGGCGAGCTTCGGACCGGCCAGTGCGAGATGGCCGAGGCGGTCGCCAAGGCATTCGCCACCGGAGGCAATGTCGCCGTGGCCGCCGGCACGGGTACAGGCAAGTCGCTTGCGTATCTCGTTCCGGCTGTCCTCTCGTCCAAGCGCGTCGTCGTCGCCACTGCGACGAAGGCGCTGCAGGATCAACTCGCCAACAAGGACCTCCCGCTCGTGGCCCGCGTCCTCGAGCGACCGGTGCGCTGGGCGGTGCTCAAGGGCCGCTCGAACTACCTCTGCCGGCAGCGCCTCTTGGAGCTCGAGCGCCTCGGCGAGCAGCAGCGTATGGATGCGCCGTTTGACGCCGAGCTGCCGGAGGGGGAGCAGCCCGTTGGGCCGACCGGCTCCGGGCCGGCCGATGGCGCGGGTGCACGAAGGCCGAGCGGCTCAGCGGGGGCGGTCTCTGCCCGGCGTGTTGGCGAAGAGGTCCGGCGTCTTGCGACATGGGCAGGATCGACCACGAGCGGTGATCGGGCCGAGCTCGACTTTGAGCCCTCGAGCGCCGCCTGGTCGAGCCTGAGCGTCGCTGCCGACGAATGCCCGGGCTCCCGTCGCTGCCCGTCCGGCGGCGAGTGCTTCGCCGAGGCGGCTCGTGCTCGGGCGGCCGCGGCGGACGTGGTCATCGTCAACTTGCACCTTTTCGGGGCGGATCTGCGCTGTGGCGGGGAGGTGCTTCCCGAGCACGACGCGCTCGTCATCGACGAGGCCCACGAGCTCGAGGACATCCTCGCCTCCTGCCTCGGCGTGGAGGTTGGCCCGGGCCGCCTGCGCGCGCTCGCGTCGACGGCGCGCGCCGCCCTCATCGCAGCGGGCCGGCGCGCCCAGCGGGGCGAGGACACCGACCAGGCGCGGGCGGTCGAGGCGGTCTTGGCCGTCGCGAGTGGTTTCGAGGAGCTGCTCGAGGGTGGCGAGGACCGCCGTTTGCCTCCGGGCCTCGGGGGCGCGATCGCCGAACAGGTGACGCTCGTGGTCGAACGGCTCGATCGGTTGGGGGTCGAGCTGCGCCGTGGCGCGGACGCTTCCGGCGGCACTCGAGCCGTACGCCAGGGTGCCGAGGGCGCAGGGCCGAGCGGTGGTGACGCCGACCAGCGGTGTCTCCGTGCCCTGCTCGGCGTCGACCGCTGTCGTGAGGAGCTGGCCGCTTGCCTTGCCGCCGGCGGCGACGAGGTTGTCTGGGTGAGCAGTGGAGCCCGACCGGCACTGCGTTCGGCGCCTTTGGATGTGAGCGAGACGATGTCCGCCCAGGTGTTCTCGAAGATGCCGGTCGTCATGACGAGCGCGACGTTGCCTCGCGGGCTCGCCGCACGGATAGGCGCGCCGAGCGAGACCACAGAGGAGCTCGACGTCGGAAGCCCGTTCGCCTACAAGGAGCACGGGCTGCTGTACTGCGCGGCGTCGCTCCCTGACCGCCGGCGGCCCGAAGCCGAGGCGGCGATCCACGAAGAGATCGAGGCGCTTG
This sequence comes from Acidimicrobiales bacterium, assembly GCA_052146595.1. GTDB lineage: Bacteria > Actinomycetota > Acidimicrobiia > Acidimicrobiales > Bog-793 > Fen-455. The sequence continues at coordinate 23,243 of JBKQMT010000133.1, read as the reverse complement.
TGCTGGCGGCGGGGGGTCGGACCCTCGCCTTGTTCACCAGTCGCCGAGCCATGGCTGATGCCGCCGAGGTGCTTGCCGGCAGGCTCCCGTGGCCCGTGCTCGTGCAGGGAGAGCTTCCGAAGGCGGCGCTCTTGGAAGCGCTCAGCTCGCAGTCGGCCGCCTGTCTGTTCGCGACGATGAGCTTCTGGCAGGGCGTCGACGTCCCGGGGCCGGCGCTCACCCTCGTGGTCATCGACCGGATCCCGTTTCCTCGGCCTGATGATCCATTGATGGCTGCCCGTCGTGACGCGGCCGGGAGAGCGGGGTTTCAGAGCGTCGACCTCCCGCGGGCGGCGACGCTTCTCGCTCAGGGCGCCGGCCGTCTTATCAGGACGGCCACGGACAGGGGAGTGGTCGCGGTGCTCGATCCGCGCCTTGTGACCGCCTCCTACGGCCCAGTGCTCGTCAAGGCTCTGCCGCCGATGCGACGGACCAAGGACCGGGCCGAGGCCGAAGCCTTCCTCCGCGGCATTCATGCCGAGGCCACGAGCACGCTCTCGGCGCCCTGAGGGCGGCAGTGGCCTGAGGCCGGGCCTTCGTTGCGCTTTGGGGGAAACACCGGCGGCCCCCCTAGACTCGTCTCGACTATGGAGCCCTCAAGCGAACAACGCCAAGAGCAAGACCAAGACCCAGGAGGCTCTTCTTCGTTTCTCCCGCCCGAGGCCTCGTCGGGGTTGGCGAGCTCGATTGTCTGCGGCGGCTGTGGAACCGTCGTCGCCGACTCGGAGCCCTATCCGTTCCGTTGCCCACGTGCCGGTGACGGTGGCGACCACGTTCTCCGTCGTTTGCTCGACATCGGCCGACTGAGATTCCCGCTCGAGGACTCCGAGCCCAACCCGTTCGTCCGCTGGCGGGGCCTGTTTCACGCTTATCATCTCGCCACCGCGCAGGGCCTGAGCGACCAGGCCTTTGTCGAGCTCGTGCGCGATCTCGACAAGGAAGTGGCAAAGGTGGACGGCCACGGCTTCGTAGTGACGCCGTTCGAGGTCGCGCCGGCGTTGTCCGGCCCTCTCGAGACTGGCGCTTCGATCTGGGTGAAGAACGAGACGGGCAACGTCGCCGGCTCGCACAAAGCTCGTCACCTTTTCGGGCTGCTTGTCCATCTCGAGGTGGTTCGCCGGCTGGGCATGACCGAAGGCCCGCCTCCACCGCTCGCCATCGCCAGCTGTGGCAACGCAGCCCTCGCCGCCGCGGTCGTCGCCGCCGCCGGGCGTAGGCGCCTGCTCGTGTTCGTCCCTACCGACGCCGATCCGGCCGTGATCGGCAGGCTGCGGGCGCTCGGGGCCGAGATCACGGTGTGCGAGCGATCCGAGGGCGTCGTCGGGGACCCGACCTATCATCGCCTCCAGGCGGCGATTGCTGATGGCGCTTTGCCATTCACGTGCCAGGGGAACGAGAACGGGCTCGCCATCGAAGGCGGTGAGACTCTCGGCTACGAGATGGCCGCGACCCTCGCTGGAGAAGGCCGCCTCGACCACGTCGTGGTCCAGGTCGGCGGCGGGGCGCTCGGGAGCGCCGTGGCAGAAGGCCTGTCCGAGTCGGCGGCTTTCGGTGTGCTGCCAGGCGTGCCTCGCGTGCACACGGTTCAGACGGCCGGAGCCTGGCCGCTCGCCCGGGCCCTCGAGAAGGTTCAGGCACGCCTGCCGGCCAACCCGGGAGGCGAGGAGATCGAGGCGGCGGTGCACTACGCCGCCGCCCACCGGTCCGAGTTCATGTGGCCCTGGGAGACGGTGCCCCACAGCCTGGCGCACGGCATCCTCGACGACGAGACCTACGACTGGGTGGCGCTCGTCGAGGCCATGCTCTTGACAGGCGGACAGGCGCTGGTCGTGAACGAGGACGAGATAGCCCAGGCCAACTCGCTAGGCGTCGAGGCAACCGGCATCGAGGCGGACGCGACCGGCACGGCAGGCCTGGCCGGACTGGCCCAGCTCTGCCGGCGAGGGCTGATCGGCCCGGACGAGCGCGCCGCCGTGCTGTTCACAGGAGCTCGTCGCTAGGGCGACCCGGAGCTCAGTAGCCGAGGCGCTCGATGATCTCCGGGTGGCGCTGCCAGCCCTTTTCCACCTTCACGAACAGCTCGAGGTAGGCGCCCGGCTCGAGCTGCTGGCGCACGGCCGTGCCTGCCGCTTTCAACACCCGGCCACGCTTCCCGATGACGATTCCCTTCTGCGACTCGCGCTCGACGAGGATCTCGCAACGGATCCGCGGCCACTCCCATTCGGTCACCCGGCATGCGATCGAGTGCGGGAGCTCCTCCTCGGCGTGCTTGAGGAGCTGCTCGCGAACTAGCTCGGCGACGTAGAAGGCTTCGGGGACGTCGCTCACCATGCCCATTGGGAAGTAGCGCGGGCCCTCAGGCATGCGTGCGGCCAGGTGCGCGACGAGCGCCGGCACTCCCTCGCCCGTCCTCGCCGAGATGGGGAAGTACTCGGCGTCGACGAGGCCGAGCTCGGTGGCGGCGAAGGCCAGGTGATGGAGCACCTTGGCGCCGTCGACGCGATCGATCTTGTTGAGTGCGATCACCGTGTCCGGACGCAGGCGCTCGGCGATGTAGCGATCGCCTGGCCCGATCGCTGCGTCGGCCTCCAGCAGCAGGACGCAGCAGTCGACATCCTCGAAGGTCGAGGCAGCTGTCTCGTTGAGGCGGTTGCCGAGGGCCGTGCGCGGCCGGTGCAGCCCGGGGGTGTCCGTGAAGACGATCTGGCCCTCAGGCAGGTCGAGGACGCCACGGATGCGTGTTCGTGTCGTGTTGGGAGTCGCCGAGGTGATGGCGACCTTCCTGCCGAGAATCTGGTTGAGCAGCGTCGACTTGCCGACGTTGGGCCTGCCGACGAGAGCGACGAAGCCGGACCGGAACGCGGGCTCTGCGTTCTCGTTCTCGGGATTCTGGTGCGGGGCCGCCCCGGGCGCGCTCACCGACGCCTGCCGCTCACCGACGCCTGCCGCTCATCGACGGCTCTGGTCCTCGGCCGGTGCCGTTCTCTCGTTGTGCTCCGATTGCTCGAGAGGGGCTTCCCGGTCGCTTCGGGCCTCCCGGTCGCTTCGCGCGCCTCGGTCGGCGCGCTCGCCCGAGCGTTCCTCTCGCTCGGCGCTGCGTTGCGCGCGCTCGGCCAGCCACTCCTCGTCGGGGTTCCTCGGCCCGGCGTGCAGCGGAGGGCCCTGGAGCCGGCGGATCCGGACACTGCCGATGCGGCGGCCCTGCATCTTCTCGGCGACGAGGAGGTGGCCGTCCACTTCGATCGACTCGCCTTCCGAGGGGACGTGCCCCATGACTGCCAGCACGAGGCCACCGATCGTGTCCCAGTCCCCTGCAGGGAGCTCAGCACCGAGGAACTCGTTCACCTCGTCCACCGGCATCTTGCTCGAGACCCGGAACTGGCCGCCGCCGAGGGGCACGATCAAAGGCTCGTCGACGTCGAACTCGTCCGAGATCTCGCCGACGAGTTCCTCGATGAGGTCCTCGAGCGTCACCACGCCGGCGGTGCCCCCGTACTCGTCGATGACGACGGCAAGATGGAACTGGCCCGCTTGCATCTCACGCATGAGCGGGGCGACCCGTTTCGTCTCGGGGACGTAGTTCGCCGGTCGGCACACCTCGCTCACCGGGCAATGCTCCTTGCCGCTGCGCGCCGCGCGGATGAGGTCCTTGGTGAAGGCGATGCCGACGACGTCGTCGAGGCTCTGGTTGAACACCGGGATACGGCTGTAGCCGGCCTCTATGGCTCGCTCGAGCGCCGCCCCGGTCTCGACCGTCTCCTTCACTGCGAGGACGTCAGGTCGCGGCACCATGACCTCTCTGACGATCGTGTCCCCGAAGTCGATGATCGAGTGGATGAGCACCCGCTCGTCGCCTTCGATGGCCTCGTCCAGAGCGGCGACGTCGGCGAAGGCGAGCAGCTCGGACTCGGTGACGTCAGACTCGGGCTTGGTGCTGCGCTCGCCTGGCGTGATGAGGCGGGCGAGGCCGATCAGGGCACTGGAAACGATGCGCGTCGGGGGGAACCTGACGAGGTTGGTCACGAGGGGCGCCGCCAAGAGTGCCGCGCGGTCCGAGTGGCGCACGGCCCACTGCTTGGGCACCGCCTCGGAGAACACGAAGATCACGACGACCTCGAACGCGGTCGCGACCGCGACACCGATCGGGCCGAACACCTGCGCCGCTATGACACCGACCAGCGTGGCGGCCACGAGCTGGCACAAGAGCACGAGGAGGAGGATCGGTGCCAGGAACGCCTCGGGGTCCTCGACGAGCCGGCGCAGCGATCGTGCGCCCCGTTGGCCGGAGTCCTCCAGAGCCTTGGCGCGAGCCCGGGAGGTCCGGGTGAGTCCGGTCTCGGCGAGGGAAAGGACCCCTGAGCACGCGATCAGGATGAAGACCACCGCCAGGAGGGCACCGTCGGCGCCGGTGAAGCTGCGTGTCGACGCGAGGATCATGGGCGTCGTCGCCAGGATCAGGGGCGCCGAGGCGACGATCACGGGCTTGCGCCCTCCCCACGATGGTGGGTGGCGAGCAGTTGCTGCTCGAGCGCCTCCATCGCCGCCGCTTCGGCCTCCTCCTCGTGGTCCATGCCGAGCAGGTGCAAGATCCCGTGCACCAGCAAGAGGGCCAGCTCATCGTCGTAGGTACCTGCATGCTGGGGCGCCTGGCGCCAGGCGACAGCGGGACATATGACGACATCGCCTATGAGAAGCGGCATGTCCTCGAGCTCGACCGGCCCACGGCCGGGGCCGCCCACCTCTGGGTCGGGGACATGGCCCGGCCCGATGAGCTCGTCCTCGATAGGGAAGGAGAGCACGTCGGTGGGTCCCTTGCGTCCGAGGAACCGCTCGTTCAGGGCGGCGATGGCCGTCTCGTCCACGAACATGAGAGAGAGCTCGGCCCCATTGCTGATGCCCCGGTCGCCGAGCACCCGCTCGGCAAGGGCAACCCAGCGCTCGAGGTCGACAGGCCGCTCGGACTGCTCGTCGGCGGCGAAGACCTGGGCGCTCACCGCAGCGGTCGTGCAGGCGGAGCCGGGTGGGCTGCCAGCGGCACGCTCTCGCGGCTTCCGTTGCCGGCCTCTGGGGCCTGCACGTCCCTGGCGCTCACCTCCGGCACGGCGGCGCGGCCCGCTCCGGCACCGATGCTGCGAGCTTGGGCAGAGCGGTCGTAGGCGGTGACGATCTCGCGAACGATGCGGTGGCGGACGACGTCAGCCTGGCTGAGCCAGACGAAGGAGATCCCTTCGATCTCGCCGAGCAGCTCCTCGAGGTCGAGCAGCCCCGAGCGGCCACCTGTGATGTCTATCTGGGTGACGTCACCGGTCACGACAACCTTGGTGCCGAAGCCGATCCGGGTCAGGAACATCTTCATCTGTTCCGGCGTCGTGTTCTGAGCCTCGTCGAGGATGACGAAGCTGCCGTTCAAGGTACGGCCCCGCATGAACGCGAGTGGGGCGACCTCGATGGCTCCCCGCTCGAGCAGGCGCTGCGTGCCCTCCGGCTCGAGCATGTCGTACAAGGCGTCGTAGAGGGGGCGCAGGTACGGATCGACCTTGGCCATGAGATCGCCCGGCAGGAAACCGAGCCTCTCCCCGGCCTCGACCGCGGGCCGCGTCAAGATGATGCGCGCCACCGCCTTTGTCTGGAGGGCCTGTACCGCAAGAGCGACAGCCAGGTAGGACTTGCCTGTGCCGGCGGGGCCGATCCCGAAGGTGATCGTGTTGGCGGCGATCGCATCGACGTAGCGCTTCTGGCCGGGCGTCTTCGGGTGCACCTTGCGGCCCCGCGCGGACCGGCCGGCCTCGGCGTTCAGTATCTCCGAGGGCCGGACGTCGTCCTTGACCATCTCGATCGTGTGCCCGACGTTGGTCGGATCGAGCCAGTGGCCTTGTTCGAGCAGGGAAACGAGCTCCTCGAACAGGCGGCCCACGCGTTCGGCTTCAGGGCCCTCGACGGTGATCTCGTTGCCTCTCACGTGGATACGCGTGTCGTCGAAGGCCTGTTCGACGGTACGCAGCAACTCGTCACGTTGGCCCAGCAGGCCCACCATGAGGTGGTTCCCGGGGACGAGGATCTTGACCTGGGTGGATGACACTTGGCTCTCGCAGGAAGGGTACCAGGCACCTTGGTGCCGGCCGTCCACGGGTCCGGCTTGCCTACCTTGCGGCACGAGCACCGGGCCCTGAGAGGTCATCATCGCGAACGCGGCGCCCATCTCAGCCCGGGGGCCAGCCGAGGCGGCGGCCCCCGAGGACGTGCAGGTGCAGATGGGCGACGCTGTTGCCCGAGTCCGGGCCGACGTTGAACACGAGGCGAGAACCGCGCTCTGTGAGGCCGTCACCGGAGGCGACGCGACGGGCGACGTCGAACATCTCGATGAGGAGATCCCCATGGTCGGCGGGGATGTGGGCGGCGTCGACGATGTGCTCTCTCGGAATGACAAGGACGTGGGTGGGCGCTACGGGGTGCAGGTCCCGGAACGCATAGACGAGATCGGTCGAGACCACCTCGGTCGAGGGGAGCTCACCTGCGGCGATGGCGCAGAACAGGCAGTCAGCCACGGGCAAGAGCGTAACGGCGGGGTGTCAGTCGTCTCAGGCGGTTCGGACCGGAGGGCTGAGCCGGCAGGCGACCTCGTTTGCCAGCAGGCGCCCGCGGCGGGTGAGCACTGCGCGGCCGCCGTCGCGTCCCACGAGGCCGACAAGCGCCTCGTCGTCGGGAAGCGCGTCGGCCGCGACGCCCTCGCGGGTGCGAATGGCAAGTTCGAGCGCTTCGAGCACGCGCTGATCGGGTTCCAGGCGCTCCTCGCCGGCCTCCGCCGGGCGATGCGCGGCGATCGCCGCCATGTAGCGCTCCGGGGTCCGCATGTTCCAGAACCGGCGACCGTTGAGATGGCTGTGGGCGGCGCAGCCGACACCCAGGTACTCACCCTGGCGCCAGTAGTTCAGGTTGTGTCGGCACTCGTGGCCTGGCCGCGACCAGTTGGATAGCTCGTACCAGGGCAGGCCGGCGGCCTCGAGCACTTCGTCGGCAACCTCGTAGCGGCGGGCCTGCACGTCGTCGTCGGGGTGCCGGGCCGGGTCGCGCCACAGCGGTGTGCCGGGTTCCGCCTGCAGCGCGTAGGCGCTCACGTGCGGGGGCGGGGGGTCGAGACCGAGGACTCCTTCAAGCGTGGCCGCCCAGTCGTCGTCGGTCTCGTCTTGCGCGCCGTAGATGAGATCGACGCTGAACGAGTCGAAGCCGACCTCGCCGATGGTCGCAGCGGCATGGGGCACCGCTTCCGGGCGATGCCTGCGGCCGAGGCTGGCAAGCACATGGGAGGCGAGCGACTGCACTCCGAGCGAGATGCGGCTCACGCCCGCCTCGGCGTAGCTGCGAAGGAGGACGGCGGTGACATCCTCGGGATTGCACTCGACGGTCACTTCGGCTCCCTCCAGGCGCCAGATACCGCCCAGTAGCCGGGCGAGCTCGCCGCCTGGGAGTCGGGAGGGGGTTCCGCCCCCGAAAAAGACCGTGGCCGCGGCTCCAAGACCCTCGGCGTAGGCACTTTCGAGCTGCATCAGGCAGGCGTCTACATAGGCCGAGGACAGGTGCTCGATGCCCGTCCAGGTGGCAAAGGCGCAGTAGTCGCAGCGGTGCGCGCAGAACGGCACGTGCACATATATGCCGAGCCCGTGCCCGGCGGCCGCGTCGGGCCGCTCACCCACGAAGGACGCCGAGCTCCTCCAGGCGTTTGAGGAGGGTCGCGAGGCTCTGGCCGAGCATGGAGGCCATCACCCGCAGGTCCTCGGACCGGATGGTCAAGACCTCGCCGTTGAAATCCTGGCGCTGCACCTGCACCGAGGCGAGGAAGCGCCGGAGCAGCTCGCGTTCGGGACCTTGCACCTCCGAGAGGCGTACGAGGTCGACGACGACCTTGAAGGGCTTGCCTTCGGGATCCGGGCGCTCGCCATTCGTGTGGAACGCCTGCCCGGCCCTCGGAGCCGGAGGCTCGCTCCCGTCGGGCGGGAGCAACTGGTCCACGGGAACTCGGTAAAGGCGGGCCAAGCGTTGCAGGCGCGGCACCGAGATGGTGCGCTCGCCTCGCTCATAGGCACCTAGCACTGAGGCCTTGAACTCCAGCCTGGAGGCTTTTTCCACAGCTTGCAGGGAGAGTCGCTTCTGGCGTCTGACAGCGCGCAGCCGAGCACCGACGGCGACCGCGTACTCGGGATCGTCGCCTTCGGCAGTTTGGCTTGGGGTCATTCGGTCACTCTCCGCTCGGTGTCACCGCGCACTTGCGCTCGGACACCGCCAACCCGACTTGGGTTACCGCTAGGGGCCGTGCCAGAACGCCGGGCCTTCGCCGGCAGCCGCCGGACCAGGGCCCACGACTCAAGTTTGGCTCTTAACGGCTGCATCCTGCAAGGACGGCCGGTCGCGAAGCGCCTAGTGCGCCCGTGCAGGGCCACCTTTGGGTAGCCGGGGGCTCTTACGGCAGTAGTGCCACGGCCATGCTCCGCAGCGCGGTGAGCAGGGCACCTGCCACCAGCGCAGCCGTCTCGACCCGCAGGACGCCGTCGCCGAGCGCCACCTTGTCCTCGACGAGCGCCAGCTCTCGTGGTGTCCAGCCACCTTCAGGGCCGACCAGCACGACCGCGGTCGCGAGCGAGACCGGACCGCCGCCGGGCTCTGCCAGCGCGACGCCACCGGCGGGTGAGCGCGCGACGATCGCGTCGACGCTTTGGCTGCTGCCGATGCGGGGGAGCAAGGGGCGCCGCGACTGCATCGCCGCCTCCCGGACGATCCTGCTCAGCCGCGCCACGCGCCGCGTCGTGCCCTCCCTGTCCGGGCGCACGACCGTCCGGTCGGCCACGAGAGGCGTCAGGAGGTCAACGCCCAGCTCGGCCAGTTTGGCGACTGCCCACTCGGCCCGCTCCGCTTTGGCCCACGAGAAACCGATCTCGAGCACAGGCAATGGGCGCTCCATGTGCTGGACGGGACCGACAGCCTCCAGCCCGAACCGGCTGTCGGCGCCCGTGCGACCTGCAGCTTTGTGGCGTGGGGCACCCGGGGCGGTGAAGGCGCAGGCCCTCCACGAGCCCGCTCCGTCGGCGGCCACGACCGCTTCGCCCGGCTTGAGGCGCAGGACTTCACCGAGGTGGTGAGCGTCGTCGGCGCAAAGGCCGGGGGAGCCGAGATCCTCGACAAAGACCAGTGCCGCGGCGGCTCGGAGCTCCGCGTCCGGGGCGCGGGTGGCCACGCTCAGCTGAAAGCGGAGCGGAGCCGGGACAAGAGGCCGGGTTCGGCCGGTTGCACCTGCTCGCCGCGAAGGGCTGCGAGCTTGCGCAGGAGTTCGTCCTCCTCCTTCGACAGCTTCACGGGCGTGTCGACGAACACGTTGACAAGAAGATCGCCGCGCCTGCCGCCGCGAAGGCGCGGGACACCGTGGCCGGCGATCTTGAGGACACGGCCGGTCTGCACGCCTGCCGGGACCGGCAATAGGTAGGGTCCGTCGAGAGTGTCCAGCTCGACCTCTGTGCCGAGCGCGGCCTGGGCGACCGACAGGTGCAGCGTCGTGACGAGATCGGTGCCCGACCGCTCGAAACGGCTGTCGGCCTCGACGCGCAGGTGCACGTACAGGTCCCCCGGCGTCCCACCCCTGAGCGCCGCGGCTCCAGCGCCGACGATGCGCAAGGTGGCGCCGTCGTCGACACCGGGGGGTATCTCGACGGTGAGCGTCCGGTCCTCGAGTCGCCTGCCCTCGCCACGGCAGTCGGGGCATGGGGAGCTGACGACCTTCCCCAGCCCGCTGCAGCGCCCGCACTGGGTCGCAGTCATCATCTGGCCCAGGATCGATTGGCGCACCCGCTGGATCTGGCCGGAGCCACGGCAGTCAGGACAGGTGGTGGCGCTGGTTCCTTCCCGGGCACCGCTGCCACCGCAGGCCGCGCACGTCACCGGTACCTTGAGGGTCACGTCATGACGGGTGCCGAAGACGGCCTCTGCGAGCCCGATCTGGAGCACGATCTCGGCATCGGCGCCCTGACGGCGCGCCCCACGTGGACCATTTGTAGCGAAGCCCTGATTGAAGAAAGCATCGAAGAGGTCCCCTAAGCCGCCGGCAAAGCCGAACGCTTCACCACCGGTGGCACCGGCGCCCGTGCCTCTCACCGCGTCGGGGCCGAATAGGTCATAACGCCGCCGCCGCTCTGGATCGCGCAGCGTCTCGTAGGCGACGGTGACCTGCTTGAAGCGGGCCTCGGACTCGGCGTCGCCAGGATTCGCGTCCGGGTGCAACTCGCGGGCGAGCCGCCGGTAGGCCCGCTTGAGCTCGTCCTCGGAGGCCGAGCGCGGGACGCCCAGTAACTCGTAGAAGTCCTGTGTTATCGCCACGGCTAGTCCCCGCGTAGCTCTCGAGAGAGCCGCTGGCCGACGACCGCGACCGCGGCGAGGGCGTGCTCGTAGTCCATCCGCGTCGGCCCGAGGACGCCGATGGTCCCGAGCGCCACGCCCTCGGACTCGTAAGGGGCGACGACGAGCGAGCACTCGGCGAGAGACTCGATGGCGGAGTGCTCCGAGCCGATCGACACGGACTCTCCCTGGGCGAGCACGTCGCGCAGCAAGGTCACCACGACATAGGACTGCTCGAGGGTCCCGAGGACGGACCGGACCTGCTCGATGGCGTCGAAACGCTCGGCCATGAACGCCGCGCCGCCGACGAAGACCTGGTCGGTGCTCTCCGCCGCCCTGCCGTCTTCCAGGGCGCTGACGCAGGCCCGCACAACCTCGTCGACCTCGGCGTCACCGGTCGGCTTGTCGGGAGGCACAAGCCAGAGCGAGCTGCCCGAGAGGCGTTGCTGCAAGGCAGTGCTCGCCGATGTCAGCACGATGTCGGGGACGTCCTCGTCAATGCCGACGGTGCGCTTTTCCACTACGCCGTTCGACAGCACCGCCACCGCCATAGCTGTGTGCGTCGAGAGCCTGGCGATCAGGGCCGAGCGGACCACGAGCGCCTCGTGAGCGGGGCTGACGACGACGGCCGCACAGTCGGTCAGCTGGGCCAGCAACCTGGAGGTGTCCTGCAGCACCCGCTCCAGCTCGCCGTGGGCCTTGGAGAAGAAGACCCGCACCTTCTCGTGCTCGGCCTCTGCGAGCGGATGGGGGCTGCCGAGGTGGTCGACGAAGAACCGGTAGCCTTTGTCCGTCGGGATGCGTCCGGCGCTCGTGTGCGGGTGGGTCAGGTACCCCTCCCGTTCCAGCGCTGCCATGTCGGCGCGGATGGTCGCCGGCGAGAAGTCGATGACGGCATCGCGCGCGACCTGCGAGGACCCCACCGGTTGCGCCGTCTCGACGTAGCCGGTCACGACGGACTTCAAGATCGCCGCCTTGCGCTCGTCGAGCTGGTCGTGGTCGTTCCGGGTGGGCATCTCAGACTCCTCGAACGAGATTCTACTTGGGGTACCTGGCGGCACGGCAACGGCGTTTCCCGTGCCCGGTGAGACGCGGGGGCGTCCTCTCAGCCCGTGGCGAAAGGCGCCGGCGTGATCGTCATTCCTCCAGTGTCAGCGCGCTGATGAACGCCTCTTGTGGGATCTCGACGCGCCCGATCGACTTCATCCTCTTCTTGCCCTCTTTCTGTTTCTCCAAGAGCTTGCGCTTGCGGGTTATGTCGCCGCCGTAGCACTTGGCGAGAACGTCCTTTCGTTTTGCCTTGACGGTCTCGCGGGCGACGATCCGGCCCCCGATCGCGGCCTGGATCGGTACGTCGAAAAGCTGACGAGGAATGAGCTCACGCAGCTTCGCGGTCATCTTGCGCCCGTAGTCATCTGCCTTCGAGCGGTGCACGATCGTCGAGAAGGCGTCGACGTGCTGGCCGGCGAGGAGAACGTCGACCTTGACGAGGTTGTCGGTCTGAAGCCCGGCCGGCTCGTAGTCGAGGCTGGCGTAGCCTTTCGTCCGGCTCTTGAGCACGTCGAAGAAGTCGAGCACGACCTCGGCGAGAGGCAGCTCGTACATGAGCTCGACACGGTCGGGCGACAAGTACTGCATCTCTTCCATCCGGCCTCGGCGCGTCTGGCAGAGGTCCATGACCGTCCCGGTGTACTCGGCCGGGGTGATGATCGTGAGCTTCAGCAGCGGCTCGTCGATGTGGTCTATGAACTGCGGCTCGGGCATGTCGGAGGGATTGTCGATGGGCAGGGTCTCGCCGTTGGTGAGATGCGCGATGTACTCGACCGACGGAGCCGTGGCGATCAGAGACAGACCGAACTCGCGCTCGAGCCGCTCACGGACGATGTCCATGTGCAGCAAGCCGAGGAACCCGCAGCGAAAACCGAAACCGAGCGCAGCGCTTGTCTCGGGCTCGTAGGTCACGCTCGCGTCGTTGAGCTTGAGCTTCTCGAGAGCGTCGCGCAGGTCCGGGAACTCGTCGCCGTCGATCGGGTAAAGGCCACAGAACACCATCGGCTTCGGGTTCTCGTAGCCCTCGAGCGGCTTTGAGGCCGGGCGCGAGGCCTCGGTGACGGTCTCGCCGACGCGGGCTTCGCGGACGTCTTTGATGCCTGCGATGAGGTAGCCGACCTCGCCGGGGCCGAGCTCGTCGACCGGCACGGGCGCCGGCGTGCGGATGCCCACTTCCTCGACCTCGTGGGTGGCTCCCGTCTGAAAGAAGCGCAGTCTGGCTCCCGAGCGCATCGTGCCGTCCACGACGCGCACCGCGCTCACGACCCCCCGGTACTGGTCGTAGTAGGAGTCGAACAGCAACGCCCGGAGCCGATCGCCTGGATCACCCTTGGGCGGCGGGATGCGGCGGACGACCTCGTCGAGCAGCTCGGGGACACCGGCGCCCGTCTTGGCCGAGATGCGCAGGATCTGGTCGCCGGGAAGTCCCAGCACGCGCTCGATCTCCTCGGCGTAGCGGTCCGGGTCGGCTGCGGGCAGGTCGATCTTGTTGAGGGCAGCCACGATCTCGAGGTCGTGCTCGAGGGCGAGGTAGCAGTTGGCGAGCGTCTGGGCCTCGATGCCCTGAGAGGCGTCGACGAGGAGCACCACCCCCTCACAGGCGGCGAGGCTCCGCGAGACCTCGTAGCCGAAGTCCACGTGGCCGGGTGTGTCGATGAGCTGGAGCACGTTGTCCCGCCAGTGGACGCGCACGTTCTGTGCCTTGATGGTGATGCCGCGCTCGCGTTCGAGCTCCATCGAGTCGAGATACTGAGCCCGCATGTCGCGGGGGTCGACCGCATAGGTCAGCTCCAAGATGCGGTCCGACAGGGTCGACTTCCCGTGGTCGACATGACTGATGATGGAGAAATTGCGAATGACCTCGGGGGCTACCACAGTGTCCATCGTGCCATCTCGACTTGGTGTGCCGTCCCCACCGGGTTGCTGGTACTCTCGTTGATCCCGGAGGCTTGGAGCCTCAGTCCGTACGCGTCGAGGGACGACTGGCCAATATCAAGAGTCAGATCAAGCGAAACCGTCAGAACGAGCGCCGCCGCCTTTCCAACAAGGCAGTTCGCTCGGAGCTGAAGACGCGCACGAAGAACGCTCTTCTTGCTGCCGAGTCGGGCGCGGAGGACTCGGCCGAGCGCCTGCGCCAGGCTGTAAAGCGCATCGACAAGGCGGCGGCCAAGGGCGTCATCCACGCCAACCAGGCGTCACGACGCAAGTCCCGCCTCGTTCGACGTATCGCCTTGATCACAGCCGAGGCGGGCGAGGAGAGCTGAGCCCACGGGCTCACTCTTGGGTGTCCCGGTTCTGGCCGACCGACTCTGGGGACGGGTTCCGGGGGACCTGCGGCGACGGGATGCTACCCGACGAGCGGCAGCTTCAGCGGCGGGCTGCCTCCGAGGAGGGCCGCGCTTATGGACGGGTCGTTGCCCGACATTCCGAGCTCCCAGACCCCGACGCCGGCACAACCGAACTGGGAGGCGAGGGCGGACTTCAGGGCGATGGAGACCGGATCGTCGAACCAGGTCTGGTGCCACTTGCCGCCTCTCCGGAACACGGTGTAGGGCGTCTCGGAAATGGGGTCCCATACGGGATGGCGACCTGCGGCCACGATCTCGGCGTAGGTGACCGCGACCGGGTTCCCTTTCGTCGGGGCGCCGTCCAGCTTGCTCGCGGACGGGAAGTCGTAGCCGTACAGGGGAATGCCGAGCACGACCCGGCGCGCCGGCACCACTGACGCGTACTCGGCGAGGGCCATGGCGTCATTCAAAGAAGCGTTCGTGAGCGGCGCCGTGGCTGAGGCAACCCCGGGGACCTGCATGTCGTAGGCCATGACGAACAGGTCATCGACGTAGCGCGCGAGGGCCTTGACGTCGAAGAAGCCAAGGGGGTCGAAAGCCGAGGTCGGGTAGGTGTCCAACATGACCGACCAGCTGGGGCCGAGCAGTTTCAACCTCTGCGAGAACGACGCCACGAACCGGACGAACCCTGCTCGCTCCTGCGTGCTGTCCCCTTCGATGTCGAGGTCGACACCGTCGAGATCTCCAGTGGACAGCAGTACCGCGACCTGCCCAGCCAGCCGACGGCCGGCGGTTGCGGGACGGGCGGTGACCGAGCGAATGACAGGTGCACTTTCGGAGAAGATCGTGAGCAGCACTCGATCGCCCGCCGCGTGCGCCTGAGTGACGTCGAGGGCGAGAGCAGCGCTGGAGAGGGTGGACCAGCCCTGGCCGCTGTGGCCGATCGAGCCCTCGGCGGCGAGAGGCACCGACCAGTAGGCGAGCGTCGTCAGGTCCCCGTAGTCCGGCGTGAAGCCACCGACCTCCCAGTACGGCAGGAAGCCGACGACCTGGTGGGCGGGCAACGGTCTTGGGAAGGCTCCGGCCGGGAGCGTTGGCGCGGGCCGCCCTGGCACCTTGGGCAGGCGCACCGCCACCGCCGTCTCGGCCTTGGCGACTGCGGCCTGCTCGCTAGGGATGAGGAGCTGAGCGGGGCTCGGGGCTTGGGTCGTGCCCGGGGCGAAACCCGAAGTGGTGCAGGCAGCGCAGCTGAGCGCGCCGAGGACGATCGCCGACACGACGAGGCTGAGGCGGGCGGCGGTCCGGTGCCGCGCTGAGGCCATGACGGGCCGAGCGTAGTTGCCGCCGGTTCCCGCGCGGCGTAGCCGGGGCTCGGTGCCGGCTTGGCGTGTTTGGACGGGAGAATGCTCCTACGCTCTTTGAGATGGTTTTCGTCGAGGTCTTCCGCTTGATCGTCGCCGTTTGCGGCGCGCTCGTCGGCCTGGCGATCGGAAACCACTTCGGCCACACGGCGGCGTGGCGCTCTGCCGGAGCGGCGATCGGCGTCCTGGTCGGCTACGTCGTCGGCGGTGTCTTCGGTCGGCTGACCGACGGGGGCGTGCGCAGGGCGACCCGGTCGCTTCGCGACGTTCCGGCCCCCGAGTTGCTGGCGGGGATGTTGCTCGCCAGCATCAGCTGTCTTATCGGGGTCGTCGCGTGCATCCCATTGTTCGTCTTCGTCCGAGAGGACTTCGACTTCCTCATTGCTGCGGCCGTGGCTTGGGTCCTCGGCGCGCTCGGCTTGAGGTTGGGCATGAGCAAGGGTCGTCAGCTCGCCGACGCCCTCGGGGTCACGCGCCGCCTCGTGCCGATCCGCCAGGACCTTGCCGAGGGGGGCGACCTGGTGGACACTTCCGCCGTCATGGACAGATCGTTCCTCGTCATGGGCCGGCTCGGTTTGCTGGGGCCCGAGCTGCTGATCCCTGAGCCGGTGGCCGACGAGCTTGCGACACTGGCCGAAGGGCCCGACCCTGTGACTTCGCGCCGTGCCCGGCGCGGGCTCGAGGCGATCGACGAGCTCAAGAGCCTTGGGGCGAAGGTCACCTTCGTGCAAGGTGACGTCCCCGGGGCAGACTCGATCGAAGAGAAGGTGGCCGTGCTGGCGGACCGCCTCGATGCTCGGGTAGTCACGTGCTCGGCCGAGCTGGCCAGGCGGCGGGAGGAGGTGGGCGGGCGCGTGCTCGACCTTCGTCGGCTGGCGAGCGACCTTTCCCCGGATCACGTTCCGGGAGAGCACCTGAAAGTCGACCTGGTCAGGCCCGGCCGCCAGCCGCAACAAGCGGTCGGCTTCCTGCCCGCCGGCGACATGGTCGTGGTCAACGACGCCGGGGAGCTGGTCGGTCAGACAGACGTTGAGATCGTCGTGCTCTCGACGAGGCCGACGAACCAGGGCCTGCTCGTCTTCGGCCGCGTCGCCGACGGAGCCCGGCCGGCGCGCCGCTGAGTACTAGCCGACCTGGAATCCGTTCGCTCCCAGCAAGGGCACGAAACGGGCCCCGCACAGCACCCGCAGCTCTACCAGGTCGCCGTCGCGTTTCTCGAAGACTTTCACGAGATCGCCGTCCCCGTTTCCGACGGGCATGACGAGCCTGCCTCCGGGGGCGAGCTGGGAGGCGAGGGGTGCCGGCACGCCGAGGAAGGCTGCCGACACCACGATGCCGTCAAAGGGAGCACGCTCGGCCAGGCCGAGAGTGCCGTCTCCGACGACGACCTCGGCATTGACGACACCTTCCGCGCTCAGATTGCGCCGGGCTGCTTGTGCGAGCTCCCCGATGCGCTCGACGCTGAAGACGTAGCGGACGAGTCGGGCGAGCAGGGCCGTCTGATAGCCCCATCCCGTGCCGATCTCGAGGACGGTGTTCTCCGGCTCGAGATCCAGCGCGTCGAGCATCAGAGCGATCAGAGACGGCTGTGAGGTCGTCTGGGCCCGACCGATCGGGATCGCGCAGTCGTAGCCGACCTCGTCACGTCGTTCCCCGGGCACGAACGAGGCGCGCCGGACGGTGCGCACCGCCTCGAGCACCCGGGGATCGGTGACGCCTTGGACACCCGCCGCGCGAACAAGTGCCTCCGCATTCGCCCGGTCGATCGACCGCTCGCGATCGGCTCGGTCCTCAGCTCGATCCCCGTACAGTTCCACAGCCTCATTTGAGCAGGGAGGCGGACTTCGTGCTGGGCTCAGGCGCCACGCGCCGATATCGGGGACGGGCGCGTCGACCGCTAGTCAGAACGGCTACGGAGCGGGCGCATCGCCAGCTCGACGCGGGCGAGCTCGTCGAGCATCGCTCCGGCCGCCTGGACCATGGTCTCGTCGGCCTGGACGTGCCCGTTCTCGATGAACTGGGTGAAGAAGGGGAGCTGGGATAGCCGTAGTTGTACTCGGGGGTCACGAACACGAAGGCGCCCGTGATCAGAGCGCCTTGACCGCGGCGACGACTTTCGTCAAAGAGTCCTTGGCGTCACCGAACAGCAGGGTCGTCTTCGGGTCGAAGAGGAGCTCGTTGTCGATCCCTGCGAAGCCCGGGCGCATGGAGCGCTTCATGAACACGATGTTGCGGGCGTCTTCGACCTCGAGGATCGGCATGCCGTAAATGGGGCTCTTCGGGTCGTTCTTGGCCGCCGGGTTGACGACGTCGTTCGCGCCCACGACGAGCGCCACGTCGGCAGATTCGAACTCCGGGTTCGCCTCGTCCATCTCCTTCAATTGATCGTAAGGAACGTTGGCCTCCGCGAGCAGGACGTTCATGTGCCCCGGCATGCGACCGGCCACCGGGTGGATGGCGTATATGACCTCCACGCCGCGTTGTTCGAGCAGATCGGCCAGTTCCTTGAGGGTGAACTGGGCCTGGGCGACAGCGAGCCCGTAGCCGGGGACCATGATCACCTTGTTCGCGTAGGAGAGCAGGATGGCGACGTCTTCCGGGCTGGCGGAGCGGACGGCGCGGGTGGTATCGCCCTCGGCGCCACCGGTGGCGGTGATGACCGAGCCGAAGGCGCTGAAGAGGATGTTGGGGAGTGAGCGTCCCATCGCCCGGCTCATCATCTGGGTGAGGAGCGTGCCTGAGGCGCCGACGAGGGTGCCGGCGACGACGAGCACGACCGAGTGCAGCACGAAACCGCTAGCCGCGACGGCGAGGCCCGTGAACGAGTTCAGAAGCGAGATGAGGACGGGCACGTCCGCCCCGCCGACCGGTAGGACGAAGGCGATGCCGAAGATCAGGGCAAGGCCGACCACGACCGCAATCAGCCAGTGAACCGGGTGGACGCAAATGGCGATCCCGAGACCGACGATGGCGGCGCCGACGATGCCGTTCCAGACCTGCTGGCCAGGGTAAGTGATGGCCCTACCGGTCATGAGCTCTTGGAGCTTGGCGAAGGCGATGGCGCTGCCTGAGAACGAGACGCAGCCTATGACCACGCCGAGGAGGACCTCGATGTCCTGGTAGACCGCGAGCGAGCCGGAGGGGGACCTGAGGTACGTGGCGAGGGAGATCAATGCGGCCGCACCGCCGCCGACGCCGTTGAAGGCCGCGACCATCTGCGGCATCGCCGTCATCTTGACCAGGCGTGCCGCCGGCACCGCCACGGCCGTGCCGATCACCATTGCTGCGGCGATGAGCCCGAAGTGGGTCAGCCCTTGGGTCGCGAAGGTGAACCCGACGGCGAGCGCCATGCCGGCGGCACCGAGGAGATTGCCGTAGCGGGCTGTCTTCGGCGACGTCAGGCCCTTCAGCGCCAGGATGAAGCAGATCGAGGCCACCAGATCAGCGAGCCGGATGCCCGTTCCGAGGCTCACTTCGGGCCTCCATCGGTCGAAGACCCAGACACGCTCGAGTCAGCCGGGACCTTGGCCGGCTTGCGGACCTTGAACATCTCGAGCATCCGGTCGGTCACGACGAAGCCACCGACGACGTTCAAAGTGGCCAGCACCACGGCGATGAACCCGAGCGTCAGCTGCGTGGTGCCACTCGCGGTGCCGAGGATGAGAATCGCGCCGACGAGCACGACACCGTGGATGGCGTTGGTGCCGGACATCAACGGCGTGTGCAGCGTGCTCGGCACCTTGGAGATCACTTCGAGGCCGACGAAGGCCGAGAGCACGAACACGGTGAGCAGCGAGATGATGTCCCCGCCAGCTACGTTCGAGGTGGCCTGCACCGCGGCGATCATTGTGTCCCTCCTTCGAGCAGGTCGCGGGTGGGCCCGTGGCGGACCTCACCCCCATGGGTGACGCACGTGCCGGCGACGATCTCGTCGTCGAAGTTCGGCGCGAAGGCTCCTTCCTTGACGACCAGCGCCATGAATTCGGCAACGTTGCGCGAGTAGAGGAAGCTCGCATGCAGGGGCATCGAGCTCGGGAGGTTCTTCGCCCCGATGATGGAGACGCCGCCGACGTCGAGTGTCTCGCCGGGGCGGCTGAGCTCGCAGTTGCCGCCCGTCTCGGCGGCAAGGTCGACGATCACGCTGCCGGGGGTCATCTGGTGCACCATGTCCGCGGTCACGAGCACGGGCGCTTTGCGTCCCGGGATGGCGGCGGTGGTGATCACGACGTCGGCAGCCGCGACCTCCTTGGCCATCAGCTCGCGCTGGCGGCGCAGGAAGTCCTCCGACTGCTCCTTGGCATAGCCGCCTTCGCCCTCCTGGGACTCGAGATCGAGCTCGACGAAAGTGGCCCCGAGGCTCTTCACCTCTGCGCCAGCCGCTGGCCGGACGTCGTACGCGCGGACCATCGCGCCTAGGCGCCGTGCCGTCGCGATCGCCTGCAGCCCGGCTACGCCGGCGCCGAGCACGAACACCTTGGCGGGGGGCACCGTGCCGGCTGCGGTCATGTAGAGGGGGAAGAACTTCGGGAGCTTCTCGGCCGCGATCAGCACGGCGCGATAGCCGGAGACCAGCGCCTGGGACGAGAGCACGTCCATGGACTGGGCTCGGCTGATCCGTGGCAGCAGGTCCAGGCTGAACGCCGAGATCCGGCGGTTCACGAAGGCGCGGACGAGGTCCAGGTCCGCGGCGGGCTGGAGGTAGCTCACGACGCCGGAGCCTTCGCTCATGAGGCCGACCTCTTCCAGGGTCGGCGGTTGCACCTTACAGAGAAAGCCCGACGTGGCGAACAGCGTCGCCGCGTCCAGCAGCCGGACTCCCGCCGCGGCGTAAGCCTCGTCGGGAAACCATGACGCGGTCCCGGCGCCGGCTTGCATCGCGACCTCCGCGCCCAGGGCGGTCATCTTGGGCACGACGCTCGGGACGAGCGCGACCCGGCGCTCGCCGGGCGTCGTCTCGCTCGGTATCCCCAATCGCATGAGTTTCGGTCTAGCAAACATGGACCGTGCACGTCTAAACTCAGCTGGCGGTTTGTGGCAGGCGGCCCGCAAGCAACTTCACCTCCTATGCCCAGCACGGACCTCGTCCCCGGTGTCGTCGAGATCGACACCCTGCTCGGAGGCTGGCAGCGGATCAGCGCCGGCTACCTGATCGAGGGCCCGCGGCCGGTCCTTGTCGAGACGGGCAGCCAGAGCTCGGTCGAAGTTCTGCTCGCATCTCTGGCCGAGCTCGGCGTGAATGCCGGGGACCTTGCCGGGGTAGTGGTCACCCATATTCACCTTGACCACGCGGGCGGCGTCGGTGACGTCGCCCGCGCCTTTCCCCAAGCCAAGGTGTACGTGCACGAGAACGGGGCCAGACATCTTGTCGACCCGACCCGTCTCGTGCGCTCGGCGGCCACGACGTACGGACCACTTCTCGACTCGCTCTTCGGTCGGCTGAGCCCGACGCCGAGCGAGCGGGTGAACGTCCTGCGACACGGCGAGGAGATCGACATCGGCGCCGGGAGGAGCTTGCGGGCGATCGACTCCCCCGGCCACGCCAAGCATCACCTCGGCCTCATGGACTCCGAGAGCGGTCTGCTCTTCGCCGGTGATGCCGTCGGCGTGCGCCTGCCCGATGGCGGTGTGCTGCGCCCCGCCACACCTCCGCCCGACTTCGATCTCGACGCAGCGCTCTCATCGCTGCGGAGGTTCGCCGACGCACGGCCGAGCGGGATCGCGCTCGCCCATTACGGGCTCGTGCCTGGCGAACCTCAAGAGCTGCTCGCAGAGGCGGAGGCGACGCTACTGGCATGGGCCTGGGAGGCCGAGCGAGCATGGCGCGCGGGCGAGGACATGGCCGAGGCCCTTGCGTTGCGTTTTGCTCAGGACACAGACGGGCTGGCACCGGAGCGACGTCGCGCGGTCGAGACGCTCGGCGGCGTCCACTCCAACGCGGCCGGCCTGCGTCGCTGGTTCGAACGGGAGGCCAGGACCCCCGAAGCCTGAGCCCGGAGGATGGCACGGCAAGCCTGGCGCATTCTGGCCGGCATTAACGCCTACCAGGAAGGCAGGGAGGAGGACCCGCTATTGGGTCGCGAGTCGGCGGACTTCCCGGGCTACGTTGACTCGAGTGAGAGAGGTTCTGTTCCCGAGCGAGCTCGGCGGTTGCCGGCCGGGTCGCAACCCTGGGGCCTTGAGGAGGCCATGATGCGCGTTGTCGTCGACTACGAGAGGTGCGAGTCCAACGCCGTGTGCATGGACATCCTGCCCGAGGTCTTCGAGGTCCGGGATGACAACTTCCTCTATGTGTTGAACGAGCGCCCGGCCGAGGAGCATCGCGACAAGGTCATGGAGGCGGTCAGGTCCTGCCCGAAGCGGGCGATCTCGGTCGTCGATGACTGAGCCGCATGGCTGTGGCGACAGATAGTCTCGCTCGATGACAAGCGACCTGGCTGCACTACGAGCCCGGCCGGTCCGCGTCCGTATCGCGCCCTCACCGACCGGTTACTTCCACGTCGGGGGCGCTCGCACAGCGCTCTACAACTGGTGCTTCGCGAGGCGTCACGGCGGAGCGTTCATCCTGCGGATCGAGGACACCGACGCGGAGCGCAACAAGGAAGAGTGGGTCGAAGGGATCGGTTCCGCCCTGGCCTGGCTCGGGATCGACTGGGACGAGGGCCCCTACCGTCAATCGCAGCGCAGAGATCATTACGAGGCGGCGCTCGACGATCTCTGGTCGAACGGGTACCTGTACGCCTGCGACTGCACGCGCGAGATGGTGCTCGAGCGGACGGAGTCCAACGCGACTCCTGGGTACGACGGTTTCTGTCGCGACCGGGGACTGGAGCGCCAGCTCGGGCGTGCCCTGCGCTTCAGGGTTCCTCGTGAGGGCGTGACGGTCGTCGAGGACATCGTCCGTGGAGAGGTGCGATTCGCGAACGTGACCATCGACGACTTCGTCGTCGCGAAGTCGAACGGGGACCCGCTCTTCGTCCTCGCCGGCGTCGTCGACGATCGGGAGATGCGCATCAGCCACGTCATCCGGGCCGAGGAGCACCTTCCGACCACGCCCAAGGCGGTGCTCTTGTGGGAGGCGCTCGGGACAGCGGAGCTCCCGCTGCCTGCTTATGCCCACCTGCCGGTCCTCGTGAACGAGAAGCGGCAGAAGATATCCAAGCGTCGCGACCGCGTCGCCATCGAGGACTACCGCGGGCAGGGCTTCCTGCCCGAGGCGATGGTGAACTACCTCGCCCTGCTCGGCTGGAGCCCCGGGGACGGGCGCGAGTTCTTCAGCCTCGAGGAGCTCGTGGCCGAGTTCGACCTCGCCAATGTCAACCATTCACCGGCCTTCTTCGACCAGCAGAAGCTCCTGCACTTCAACGGCGTGTACCTGCGCGGCCTGTCTGTTGAGGACTTCATCGACCGCTGCCGCCGGTGGGCGGCAGAAGACGCGCCGATGACAGTGGTGGCCGATTTCTGGTCGCCAGAGTTCGTGAGACTTGCCCCCCTCGTCCAGGAGCGGGCGGCCACGCTGTCGGAAGCGGCCGACCTCGTCGAGTTCCTCTTCCTGCCCGACTTCGCGGTCGAGGACGAGTCGTTCGAGAAGGCGATCGCCAGGGACCCGGAGGCGGGATCGATCCTCGTCGAGGCCCGCGAAAGGCTGGGACGCTGCGTTTTCGAGGCTGAGTCGCTCAGGGCGGAGATCTCGGCGCTCGGCGAGGAACGGGGCCGCAAGCTCGCCAAGGTGCAGGCCCCGATCCGGGTGGCTGCGCTCGGGCGCGGCGTGGGACTGCCGTTGTTCGAGTCGCTCGAGGTACTTGGCCGCGCCCGCACGCTGGAACGACTTGACGCCGCGATCGCGCGACTGGCTGCCTCGAGGGCCGAAGCGTCGCGGCAAGTGGAGCCGGGCTCCTAGCGACGCTCCTCCACGAGGGGCAGGCCGTTGACGGTCCGTGGCCGGGCGGGCCAAAGGGCCGCGCCTGTTACGATGACGCCGCCCCATTCGGGGGTGGTGTAATCGGCAACACGGCAGGTTCTGGCCCTGTAATTGGGGGTTCGAGTCCTCCCCCCCGAGCTGGTTTGCAGGCGCAGTGGCATCGTCTTGGGACCACGCGTGATCCGTAAGGTGTGAGATCCCGTCCGGGAA
>JBKQMT010000132.1:0-2681 GCA_052146595.1 Acidimicrobiales bacterium | reverse complement strand
GGGCGGAGGTGGGATCACCTCCTCCGATCCGGCCGCAAGCTCGCCAGCGTGGAACGTGTCGCTAGCTCCCGCCATTGTGACCCCGGCGATGAGTACGCCTCCACAGACACAGATCACCAGGGTTTCGCTGAGGGGAATGGCACAAGACGCCCCGAGGATCAGCTTCACACTGACTGCGGCGCGGGCAATGCTCCCGCTCGCGGCGGTGTCGCTTGATATGACCGGGGACGGGCTGTCTCTGTTCAACACCAACAAAGGCGTGAGAGTGACTTCAGCAGGCCGACCGCTGAGCTTCAGAACAATCTTCTCGACCACCGGTGGCGATGAGATTTGCTGGCAACCTCCTGCATCCGTGGTAACAATAAGTCTCGCGCCGCCAGTGACCGGTGTAGCGGACTATAGCCTGGTATCGGACGCGAAGAACCACCGGCACGCAACGGTTCCCGTCGCACTTATTCCAGAGAACCAACTCTATGGAGCCAGTCCTTCCAACATTGCGACCGTCTACCTGAGATTAGTAGTGCCTTGAGCTATCGGCCCAGGTGAGCTTCGGGTACCGTTCTGCGGATCCAAGCTACCCGATTTCGCCGAGCTCTATGGCTTATTAGGTCCGGTCATGTTGGTTGAGGCCGTGGCGGTATCTGCAACTGCTGTCAGGCAGGCTCATTGTCGGCACTACCTTGCTCCCTCTTTAGCTGTCTGAATCCAAATATAGTCAGCACAGCTGACACCAAAGCCATGCCCCATAAGATGATGGTTCCAACCAACACGATTTGACCTAGCCTCCACCACCCGTACGCATTGAGTAGCAGGCCTTCGAGAGTCGTCCCACGAAACACTAGCTGTACTTGTGCAGCCAGTGCGGTGTTGTTTGGATGGGCAAGTGACTCCGACGCCAGTTCAGCGTATGTCTTACCATTGCCAATCACCTTGAGGTCCTTGGCAATAACGTTGGCCATGGCTTGGGCCTGTGCGCCATCCACGACCTTCTGGCCGGACGGCAAGGTAATGGCTTGTGATGCGAGCTGATTGTGGACTGTCGTGTTGGTATAGAAGTAGGCCCAGAACGTGAGGCCGCTAACGACCAGCAATATCAATGTCAATCCCACGCCACCAGTGGTAAGTAGTCTGTCAACAATCTTGCGAATCATGCTGCTTCCTTTCATCTACAGGTAGACCAAGTCGATGGACCCATGTAGCGGGGACAGAGGCCTCGGTCCTCCAACCACGGCGCAGGTCACCCCGGAAGGTCCGCTAGGAGTTCGTAGCGAGGTTGTCCATATTCAGACACTCTTGAGCTATCGGGTACCTTGCAGGATGACGCGCTTGCTCCGACCCCGATGCCGACGCTCGTGAGCACGGCGACCATGAGCGTCGGATCCCCCTTCACAGTGCCACGGTACGCCTTTCGGCCGTCAGGGTTCAGCCTGGTTCTGGACCGGACGTGCCACATGGGCGTGCCGTGTCCGATGCAGACCCCAGACGAGGCAAACGTCGCAGTCAGTTCTGGGCCCACCGTGGCATCCACGGCCCCTACGCTCGGCTCAAATGCGCTGCCGCGTCGAAGTCCGCTTCTATGCCGAGTTGAACGACTTCCTGCCGCCGGACCGGCGTGGCCGGCCGATCACGCTCGAGGTGGCCGCCGGCACCACTGTCAAGGACCTGGCGGAGTCGTTCGGGATACCACACACCGAGATCGAGGTGATCCTGGTGAACGGCGAGTCCGTGGACTTCGTCCACCAGGTGGGTGAGGGCGACCGCGTGAGCGTGTATCCGGTGTTCGAGGCGCTCGACGTGTCGCCGCTCGTGCTGCTGCGTCCGAGACCGCTGCGCGAGCCGCGGTTCGTACTCGACGTCCATCTCGGACGGCTCGCCCGAATCCTACGACTCCTCGGCTTCGATTCCGTGTGGCGAAACGACATCACCGACCACGAGCTGGCGACGATCTCGGTGGACGAGAAGCGGATCCTCCTCACCAGGGATCGCGGCCTGTTGAAGCACGCCAAAGTCACGCACGGCTATCTGGTGCGGGAGACCAACCACCGTCGCCAGGTCGTCGAGATCCTGCGCCGGTTCGACCTGTTCGGGGCCATCGCCCCGTTCGGCCGATGCCTCGAGTGCAACGGCGTGCTCGAACGCGTGGCGAAGGAGGAGGTGGAGCACCGCCTGCCGCCCCGGACACGGCGGGGCTACAACGACTTCTCGACGTGCCCGGACTGCAGTCGGATCTACTGGCAGGGTTCGCATTATGACCGCCTGGCCGCCCTGGTGGAGGACATCCGCCGCGCCGGCACGACGCCAAGTCGCACCGAGCACGTCCCTCGTCCGCGCCGGTGACGGCACTCGAGCGGCGTTGGGAATGGCCGGCGGCGCGCCTTCGGTCTGCCTTATCGTCGTTGATATCGCCTCCCAACCCGTCCGGAGAACCGGGGGAGGCTCACGCCACCGTGGGGCGACGTTCGAGACAAGCGTCCGGCCGTCATTGCTCTTGCTGGAATCTTGGAAGAGAGGCGCCAGCTCCTAGGGCCGAGCTGATCACGAAGGACGAGAAGGCGCTCTTCCAGATCGCCAGCGATACGCCATCAGAACCCTGCGCAACCGATTCTCGCCCCGTCGGCTCGAGCGCTCAGGAGTGTTCATCCCAGATTTGGGCAAAGTTCATCCCTCGCAGATGAATCTTG
>JBKQMT010000131.1:0-9869 GCA_052146595.1 Acidimicrobiales bacterium | reverse complement strand
TCGTCGGCCCGGAGGCTGACCTCTCGGACGCCAAGCTCACCGGGGCGGACCTCTCCCAGGCGAACCTCTCCGGGGCGAACCTCTCCGGGGCGACCCTTGACGGGGCAAACATGGCGAGAGCGGAGCTCACAACGGCGAACCTGTCCGACGCGAATCTGACTGACGAGAGCCTTTTCGGGGCCGATCTGTCCGGGGCCGACCTCGCCGGGGCGACCCTTGACGGGGCAAACATGACGAGCGCGGAGCTCTCAACGGCGAACCTGTTCGACGCGAATCTGACCGACGTGAACGGAGCGGGCGCTGACTTCAGCGCGGCTAGCCTCCAATCCGCCAACCTCGGCAACGCCGACCTTTACGGTGCGAACCTGTCGGGTGCCGACATGTTCGCCGCGGATATCGAGAACGCGAACCTCGGCGGGGCCAACCTCGTCGGACTCGTATCAGGCGATCTCGTCGGCACTCCGATCCTTCCGTTCGGCTACTCGCTCACGATCAGCGCTGGCCAGAGCGCGATCACTGGACCGGGGATCGGGACGGGGAGCTAGAAGCGTGCACCGACTACGGCCCCCATCGGCAAGCACCCATGAATCCTTGAACCTCCCGAGCGACCCGCTCCTCCAAGGCCGGCCAATCTCTGTTTCCCGGAGGTAGATGAGGACCATGAGCATGAGCACTTCGAATCCATCCACCGAGCACAACCGCCCGTCGCGGCTCTCGCACTGGCTGGCGTCGCGTCAAGGACGGCTCGTCGTAGCCCTCGTCGTGCTGCTCATCGTCGCCGGTGTCGTGATAGGAGTCACCGATCCTTTCCGCGTTTCCGGACAGTCGAGTGCCGGTATCACCGACAATTCGTACCCGACCTCGGTGGCGACGGTCGCCGAGCAGTCGCTCTCCTCGCAGACTCAAGTGGACGCCACCTTGGGCTACGCCGGCAGCTACAGCGTCTCGATCCCGAGCGGCACCGCGACCGCCACGCTTACCGCGGACCAAGCGAACGTCCAGGCTGACCTGGAGAAAGTAGCTGCGGATGAGCGTTCCCTCTCGAATGCCGAGGCGCTCGTGACGCCCGACAACGCGGCGACGCTGCTTGCCGACGAGGCGACGGTGCAGTCGGACACAACGGCTCTCGTTCAGGCCAAGACCCAGCTCACGAGTGACCGGCGCCTCGGCTGCCCGGCATCGTCGTCTGCGACGGTGACGTCCCTTTCGAGCTCGGGCCCCAGCAGTGGATCAGGAAATGGCAGCGACGGCTCCGCGGCTGGCGGCGGGAGCGCGGCTGGCGGCGGGAGCGCGGCTGGCGACGGGAGCGCGGCTGGCGACGGCTCCGCGGCTGGCGGCGGCGTGGAGGACACCTCGACCGGACCTCCCAGCGTCACGACGGGCAGCGCCTCGGTGACGAGCTCGACGAGCGCGACGGTCTCAGGAACCGTGAACCCGAACGGCTCTGACACGAGCTACGCGTTCGAGTACGGGGCAACTGCCTCGTTTAGCAAGACCACCTCGTCCGAGAACGCGGGGGCGGGGACGAGCCCGGTCTCGGTCAGCGCCAACGTCTCGGGACTCAGGCCCGGCACGACATATGACTTCGCCCTCGTCGCAACGAGTGCCGCGGGCACGGCGCTCGGCGCGACCCAGACCTTTCAGACGGTCGAGTCTTCTTGTGTGGAGCAGGCACAGGTGGTGAGCCAAGACGAGGAGGCCTTGAAGACCGCGAACGACACCCTCGCGGCAGACCGCCTCGATGCCGGATCGGGCGTCACTCAAGACGAACAGGGCCTTGCCAGTGACGAGCAGGCGCTCCATTCAGCTGAACAGACGCTGTCAGTAGACGAGACACGAGCGACCAACCCCGGCACGACTTTCACGGCGCTTCCTGCCGTCGGGGAGGTGCTCCACCGCGGGTCGCCGGTCTACTGGCTCGACGGCCACCCTGTGCCGCTCTTCTACGGCGCGGTCATCCCTGATCGGGCCCTCTACCTCGGAGTGAGTAACGGGCCGGATGTCACCGAGTTGCAGGCAAACTTGATCGCGCTCGGCTTCGGAAACGGGATCTCGGCGAGCCCTTATTTCTCCACGGCCACCGAGCAGGCGGTGAAGGCCTGGCAGGCTTCTCTCGGCGCGCCGCAAACGGGCGTCGTGGCACTCGGCGACTTCGTCCTCGAGCCGGGCTCGATCCAGGTCGACACCGTCTCGGCGAACCTAGGGCAGGCGGCGCAACCGGGCGCTGCGGTCCTCAGCGCGACCTCGACACAACGCGTGGTGACGATCGCTCTCGACGCTGCACAGCAATCCGAAGTCAAGGTCGGAGACCCGGTCACGATCACGCTTCCCGACAATGCGACGACTCCCGGAGTCGTGTCATTGGTCGGCACCGTCGCCACGGCATCGTCGAGCAGCGCCACCGGGAACACCGGCGCGTCGGCGACGATCAGCGTCGAGGTGACCCCGACGGACCCGTCCGCGACGGGCAGCTACGACCAAGCCCCCGTGGAGGTGTCGATCACCAATGCCAGCGTCGCTCATGCGCTCGTCGTCCCGGTGGACGCGCTCTTGGCTCTCGCCAGCGGCGGCTACGCGCTCGAGGAGATCGGAAGAGGCGGTGTCCACCATCTCGTGGCGGTCAGCCTCGGGCTCTTCGACGACGCCGACGGGCTCGTCCAGGTGAGCGGACCGGGCGTCGCGGCCGGCCAGCGTGTCGTGGTGCCTGCGCTGTGAGCACCGAGGACACCCTCGCCATCGAGCCCATCACCGAGAGGATGGCGCCACTTGCTGATCACCGCGCGCGCCCGGTTCTCGAGGTCGAGACCGTGTGGAAGACCTTTCCGAGCGAGCCACCGGTCGAGGCGCTGCGAGGCGTGAGTTTTGCTGTCGCTGAGAGCGAGCTCGTCGCGATCGTGGGACCCTCGGGTTCGGGTAAGACGACCTTGCTCCAGCTCATGGGCACGCTCGATCGCCCGAGCTCGGGAACGGTACGCGTCACGGGGCTCGACGTCGCCGAGATGTCCGATCGTGAGCTGTCCGCGCTGCGGGCGACGCGCATCGGCTTCATTTTCCAGCAGTTCTTCCTGGCCGAGCACGAAACTGCCCTCGACAACGTCGCCGATGGACTGCTCTATGCCGGTGTCGCGCTCGCGGAGCGCCGGGATCAGGCTTACGAGGCGCTGCGGCAAGTCGGGCTCGCCCCGCGCGCCATGGCCCGCCCGACTCAGCTCTCGGGAGGTGAGCGCCAACGTGTCGCGACCGCACGGGCGCTTGCTGGTCATAAGGCGATCGTGCTCGCGGACGAGCCGACCGGGAACCTGGACAGCGCCAATGGCCAGGCGATCCTCGACCTTTTCCAAGCCCTCAACGAGGGAGGGGCCACGATCGTGCTCATCACCCATGAGCGGGGGATCGCGGCGCGCCTGCCGCGCCAGATCGAGATGCTCGACGGCCGCGTCGTCGCCGACACCGTGCGGGCGGCGAGCGCGGCGCCGTCGGCCGGCATTTTGCAATCTCCCGAGCGAGGCCCGGGTCCATGGCGGTGACGGTCCCGCTCCGACCAGCCAAGCTCCGCCCGTCAGACGTCTCCCGGGTGGCTCTTGTCGGGTTGCGCACCCGGAAACTGCGCGCCAGCCTCTCGGCGCTCGGCATCGCCATTGGCGTCGCCGCGATCGTGGCGGTGCTCGGTCTCTCGTCTTCTTCCGAGGCCGGACTGCTCGCAGAGATCAACCGGCTCGGGACGAACCTGCTCACTGTCACGAACGGCCAGAGCCTCTTCGGCCAGACCGCCGAGCTGCCGATCGCCGCTCCGGGGATGATCGGCCGCATCGGGCCCGTGACCGCTGTGCAGTACACGGGGTCGACGAGCGCGAACGTGTTTCGCAGCCCGCTCATCCCGAGCATCGACACCAACGCGCTCAGCGTGAACGCCGCCAGCCTCGGGCTTCTCTCCGACGTCGGCACCACCATGGCCGAGGGCAGCTACCTCAACGCCGCGACGGCCATCGAGCCGGTCTGTGTCCTCGGGGCGGCCGCCGCCCAGCGCCTCGGGATCGACCGCGTCTACTCAGGCGAGCGTATCTGGCTCGGCAACATGTGGTTCTACGTCGCGGGCATACTCAGGCCCGCCCTGCTCACGCCTGAGATCGACAGCTCCGTCCTCGTAGGCTTCAAAGCTGCCGAGACGTATCTGGGATTCGACGGTCACCCGTCCGAGATCTACGTGCGCGCCGTGACGAGCCAGGTCGCCGCCGTCGACTCGGTGCTCGCCGCCACGGCCAACCCAGAAGCCCCGAACGAGGTCGACGTCAGCCAGCCCTCGGCTGCCCTCGTCGCCCAGGCCGATGCCCAGGCGGCCCTCAACGGCCTGTTCCTCGGACTCGGCGCGGTAGCGCTGCTGGTCGGGGCCGTCGGCGTAGCCAACATCATGGTCATCTCCGTGCTCGAACGGCGCAGCGAGATCGGGCTCCGCCGGGCGCTCGGCGCGACCAAGGGCGACATCCGCACGCAGTTTCTCGCCGAGGCGATCCTTCTCGCTCTCATGGGAGGGGCAATGGGGGTGGTCCTCGGTGTGATCTGCACGGCGATCTACGCGTCGACCAAAGGCTGGGCCATCGTCATCCCAGCCGTTGCTTGGGGAGGGGGCCTGGGTGCGGCGCTCGTCATCGGAGCGGTCGCGGGCCTGTTGCCTGCACTACGAGCCGCTCGCATGTCGCCGACCGAGGCACTGTGGAGTGTGTGACTCGGGGGATTTCCGCTCCGGTCGTTGAGTTACCTTGTTGGCCTGACTCGAATCCTGTAGTTGCATCCAGATCTACGAATCGGCGCTCGCTTGCCCATCGTCCGACCTCTACGAGGTGCGGCACCGATCATCCGTTCGCGAGCTAGCCGACTAGTCCCCAGAGTCTGCCTGATTGGGGGCGCGCGCATCTCCCCGTCGCACGCTTGTGAGATCGTTCCAACGTGCGTTGGGTTACTTGGTTGCTGGTGGCGGCCATGGTCGCGTCGGCCGCAGGTTTCGGAGCGCAGGAATTGGTGAGTCCGTCACCCCCGGCCGTGGCTGCGGCATCGGGGGGCGCGACGTTACTTGATACGGGATCCGGCGTCGTCTGGGCGAGCGTCGATGGCGACATCTTCCGCAGCACCGACGGAGGGGCACACTGGAGGGCCGGCCCGCTCCCCGACGTTCTGCGCGCACGAGGCTGACGTAGGAGCAGTCGCCGATACTCGCCCGGCAGCCATCGACCATCGAGTTTCGCTGGGTGGCACTGCGCGTGGCGGACCCAGCGCCAAACCTCATGAGCTTTTCCAGCGGAGGCTCCCACCGGACACCGGTCGTCGTGCGGGACAGTGCGACGCGGTCCATGATTCGGGTATGAGGGCGCTTGCCAAGCTCCTTGGAGCGGTGCTTGTTGCTGCGGGCGCCGGCGCGCTTGCCGCCAGTCTGACTTCGTCCTCCACACCCAAGACGGGCACGGTGACCGCATCGGCGCACATGTCTCCGGCCGAGGACGAAATCTTCATCGACGACGGCCTCGTCGCCGTCACGTCCGGTTTCGACAACTCCTGCACGACCAAGTTCCTCAACGCGACGAGTCTCGAAGTCGTGCGGACGGTAGATGCGTGCTCCGACGAGGCGACGAACGACAACCTCGTCGTGGACGAGGGCCGTCTCGGTCTTGAGGTCCACGTCATGGCGACGAACACGCGGAAGCCGGGTCCTCTTCTCATGAGGATCCAAAACTGGAGCTGGGCACACTCCTCCGTCGCAGAGGGCGACGGCGCCGTGTGGATCTACGGCCTGAACGGATCAAGCGGTCCGTCGACGCTCCTCGACGTCTCCTCCGCGACTGGCAGGGTCCTGCACCGCTTCTCCGTCGAGGCGGGCGCCAATCCCTACCTCTTCGTTGACGACGACGGTCTTTGGATAACCCCGAGCGCATGGGGCGGCAGCTCGTGCTCGGGATCCTGCACCCTCTGGCGCGTCTCCCCCGGTTCGGACCGTCTCGTCCCAGTGCGGCAGCTAAGCGTCCGCACGCAGTGGCTGATGACCTCGGGCCACTCCATCTACGCCGACGTGCTCACGAGCATCACTGGGGGTTGGCAGCAGACGATCTGGCGGTTCGACGGCCCCGACGCCGTCGTCGCCTACAAGACGCCAGCGACGGAGCTTCCCTCGACCGACTTCGCCCCGCTCACCGGCTACGTCGTCGTCGGCAACGCGCAACAGGGGTACTTCACGCTCACCCAGCTTGGGCAAGGTACGACGCCCGCCGGCACTGGCGACTGCGACACCTCCGCCCCGATTCGAGTCGTGCGGATCGACCCTGCGACGGGGCGGCAGTCATACATCGCGACGATCCCGCCGGGTATCGCCGGCAGCCAGCTTGACTGCCACCTGATGGAGAGGCAGGGCCTGTTCTACGACGGCGCGTTCTACGTCCTCGCAGGGCAGTGGAGCCAGATTCCGAACTACCAGCGAGTGGTGAGGGTGGCGACGTGAGGACATTCGTCAAGCTGTTCGTGGCCGCCGCCATCGCCGCCGCGGCGCAGCCTTACTCCTTTGTTCTTCACGGAGTCAGCCTTGACTGGTCGGTGTAGTGATATCAGAGCAGAGGCGCAAGCTTTGCTCCCCTGAGGACAGGCGAGATGCCTGTAAGGAGCCTGATCTTGGAAGCCGGGCCGGTGACGCGCCCGCGCTCGCTAGGCATAGCGTGACCGCGATGCGCAAGGTCAAGCACCCCATAACCATGTTCTTCGTGGCAGTGCTGGTGGTGATCGGCATTGGCGTTGGGGTGCTCGCTTTGGGCGGTGCCCACTTGCGGCCTGCGGCGACGTTTCAGACCCCTGCGACCGTTCTCGCCCTGGCAAAGCTAGGCACCGAAGGGACCTTCTCCGCCGTCTATCAGCTCAGCGGTGGGCCGTCGAACACCAAGAACGAGATCGCGACGGTCACCGTCGCGCAGCGATCGCCAGCAGGAACCTCCCCCTCGTTTAGCCGCGGGCTGGGACAGTGGTCATACCGGCTGACAGCCGCAGACGGCACGGACGTGGAGTGGGTTGTCCGCGGGAGCTCCTTGGAGGACTGCATGCGCTGGCGCTCGTCGGAGTCGTTGCGATGCACTGGCCCCGCAAACTACGGCGAGGTCTATGGTGGCAACGGTTACATAATCGCCACCACCCCGTTTCTTCCGGAGACGGCGTACGACTCGATCGCCTCTGCGGTCCAAGGCATGCTGCCGCACCACCGCCTAGTGGTCCGCACGGAGCAGTCAAGCTTTGGCCCCTTGACTTGTATCACGGTCAACAATGGACAGGACACCTGGTGTCTGATGGGCGACGGGCGCCTCGTCTCCTTCACCGGCGTCGGTTACATCGCCTTCCTCTGGAGCCGATATCGGCTCGTCAGCGAGCAAGCGACGGCTCCGACGAGCGACTTCACCCTCTCGGGGGTTCCGAAGGAGCCGTACATACTGCCGATGCCCTAGTGGGCGGCCAGCCATCAGCTCACCTTGGGCACGCGGTAGAAGAGGCGAGGGACGAACTCCTCGCCGAACTCGAACAGCGCCGGGCAGCCTTGCAGGAGGCGAGCATCGACGTGACGGCGGTCGAGAGCTGATCGGGGCGTTGCGCTACCGATGGGCTGGAACGAGTCGAGGAAATTTTCGGCCCCTTCCAGGTCACCCCTCGCCCGTCACTTTTCCTCGACCACACATGCGATTCGGGTGCCGAGCCCAGGATGATCACAGCCAGAGGTCCGTCGATCAAATGAGCTGTGGATTCGGCCGTCCAGATCACCGAATCTGCACTCCTGTGAGGCTCGTCAGCTCAACCGCTGAACGTGTCGTCATGAGCATCACTAGCGGGACGTTCCGCCGGTGCTGGACCTCGATCCGATCGGGCTACGGTCAGTGAAGGAGTCAGCCGCGAGCGAGGAGTTCGTCAAGGATCTCGCCCTCGCGGTGGAAGGTTGCCAGGTGTCCCTCGTCGTCACCGAAGAGCCGCAGTTGTGCATGGGGAATTTGTTCGAGCAGTCGTTGTGCAGCGGTGAGCGGCGCATTGGCGTCGGAGCCGGCATGCCACCAGGTCAGCGATGTCCGAACGGCGGTCAAATCAACGTCTCGCCAGTCTCCAACCATGGCGATTCCCTCGTCGAACCACCCGTCGATCCCCTGCCGCAGCGCCTCCGCGATAGAGACCGTCAGGGACTCCTGCCAGCCCGGGTCGCCCATGACCACGCGATCGGACTCGGGTGCCTCGTCCATAACCTCCCGGAAAGCGGCCAGCGGGTTGGCCAGAAGCGCCTCGCGCGTATCGGTCATTAGCCGTCGGACGCCAGCCAAGTCGCCGGCCCTATAAAGGCGGCGCGCTTGGCGGTTCAGTCCGATCTCCCGATCCTCCTCCTCTTCGGTCGTGGGAGCCGCCCCGACCAGGATCGTCATCGCGCGCACCCGCGAGGGGTGACGGGCCGCGAACGCCAACTGGTGCGGGGCGCTTCCGCTGCCCCCAACGACGTGCACTGACTCAAGCCCGAGCTGGTCCAGGACCGCTGCACAGTCATCGGCGGGCTCAGCGAAGCCGCGTCCGGGAAGTCGGGTTGAGGCTCCGAAGCCCGGTCTTTCGGTCGTGATCATCAACAGGTTACGCGCCTGCCATGGCGTCCGGTCGGCCCGCATGTTGTAGCGGCAGCCCGGTGTACCGGGTACACGCAGCACCGGCACCCCGTCGCTCTGCCCCCACTCACTCCAGGCCACCGTGCGTCCGTCTGGTCGCTGCAGTCGGCCCTCACCCACCCCGTCCAACAGTCCACCCACTCCCGTAGCATCGCGCAAGCCGTGGAGATCTGTTCAGAGGGTGGCCCGACCCAAATGCAAGTGGAGCTCCGAGCCCTGCATCCGACCCTTGCACGCCGAGCTTCACGCGGCAGCCCGGCGGGTCGTCGACGTGTCCCAGGTCCTCGAGTCCCAGTTCGACGAGAAGCCCGTCGAGATGCCCGACCCATGGAGTGGCTACGCCACACAGGCCTGTTCTGACCCAAGTCGGCTCACTTAGCTTAGTGTGCACGGTCGAGCCCGTTGATCGCGTCGAGGGTCCTGCGCAGGTCCCAGCCGATAGCGTCCCGGTCGGCATCGTTGCCGCTGCGGCGGGTAAGCCTGGGCTACTTGCGGACGCGGAACCTCAGGATGGTGACGGCGCCCGACTGCGCGCCGCTAACCGGTTCCAGGTCTATCCTGGCGAGGCCCGGAGACGAGGCGGGCTACGTGCTCGATCAGGCTTCCGTTCATGCTTCGGGGACTAGAAGGTTAGGTACCTGCAGACAGCGGCGCGCCCACCAGGCCGACGTGCAGCCACCTTACGTGCACCCCGCTCTGCTCGGCTGCAACCGAAGCAGGTTGCAACGCCACCTCCGAGACGTCCAACGCTGTCACATCCCAGCCTCGCCCGGCCAGCCAGATTGCATCCGCTCCCTCACCGCAGCCGACGTCTAAGGCCGCGCCAGGTGCGAGAGGCCACCACCAGCAGGGAGAATGCCCGCCAGCGACGGGGCTCGGTCTGGGCGGGCCTTTGGGCCTCAAACCGGACCGGCGATGCGGATCCATGGCGCTGGGCCGCCAGATTGCGCCGTCGGTCGTCGACGAGTGCCTTCTGAATGCTGAACGGGGTCATGTCATGCCTCCTAACGTCGCAGGTCGGGTGCTACGGAAGTTCAAACACCGATTGACTCGACGATTCAGCGATGATTTTGCGGAGCCGCTGGTGTTGCAACATGCAGGAGACTTTGATCCGAAGAGATGAGAGGAACATGACCGATGCCCTTGCCCTGGCCCAGGCAGGCGACAGCGACGCCTTCCGGGAACTGACAGACCCGTATCGCCGCGAACTCCATG
>JBKQMT010000130.1:0-7630 GCA_052146595.1 Acidimicrobiales bacterium | reverse complement strand
GGAGTCGGCCTTCACAGGTAGAGTCCTGTTTCACTCTGCGCTCGTAGCTCAATTGGACAGAGCATCTGACTACGGATCAGAAGGTTGGGGATTCGAGTTCCTCCGAGCGCGCCAGCAAAAGTCCTGGTAGATGACTTGCCGGAGCCTCGCAGCGCCGTCGGGAGGTTCGCTCGTCCCTATAAGAATCCCTATAGCTGTAGGGATGAGCTCGACTTATAGGGATACGACGTCTGCTACGAGCCGATCGAAGCGCGGCGCTGGATCTCTCCGGGAGCGATCTCTCGGAGTCTGGGAGATCCGGGTGGTCGTCGGTTTCGACCCGGGCAATGGGCGAAGCTGTCAGCGATCGTTCACGATCCACGGTGACGCCGAACACGCCCAACGGCAAAGACGAGAACTTGTCGACTTGTGGGGCGTCACCCGCGTAGCCATCACATCTGAGGGAGCGCAGTTGACCACGGCCGACCTTTTGGACCGATATAGACGCGCGTGCGAGATCACCGTGGCCGGCTTCCAAAGCCCTCGTCGCAGATCCCATCGGTCGCCACCGGCTGATCAATCTGACAGCCGCTGACGTGCGAGCCGCTATCTCAAGGTGGCAGGCCGAGGGCTTGTCGGTCCCGACGGTCTCAGGGCGTTGGCTGGTCTTGCGTTCGGCGCTGTCGTGGGCCGTCGCCGAGGAACTCCTCCGGTCGAACCCACTGGCGGGTGTGCGCGGCCCGGCTCGACCCCAACCGCGTCGTCACCACAGCTTGGCCGAGGTGCGCCAGCTCCTCGGCTACGCAGAACAAGAGGTGGAACGGGCTTCGGCCTTCCTTGTTGGGGAGCCCGCGTCGCCGCGGCGGCTGCGCTCGTTGTTCAGTGCCGAACAGGACTTGTTGTTGGTGCGGCTGGCCGCCGATTCCGGAACCCGCCGTGGTGAGTTGGCTGTGCTACGCCTCCGAGATCTCGACGGGCGCGTGCTTAGCATCGAGCGGGGCTTGTCCCACGGTGTGCTCGGATCCACGAAGTCGTCCCGCGCGCGACGCGTGACCCTCGGGGCTACGACTGTGGCTCTCATACATCACCAGTTCGATTCGTGGGCCGAACCGAGACCGACACCGATGGGCGACTGGCTGTTCGCCCCGACTCCTGCTCGGCAGACCTTCATGACCGCGGACGCGCTCAGCCACAAGTTCGGTCGTCTCGGTCGTTCGGCCGGCGTGGAGAACCCAGCTCTGCACCGGCTCCGCCACGGCGTCGCCAAGGCCCGTCTCGGCCATCGGGACCCGTCCACGACCTTGCGGCACTATTCCCATGCCGTTCCGCTCGACGACCTGGACGTCGCCGACGAACTGGACCAGGTACTGAACGACCGGTGATCACGAGATGTCCCACACCATTGCGCTCGCAAAGGCCGACGAGGGACTCGAGTGTGACCGGCGCGGACGAACAAGAACCGTCGCTCGGGCGCGGCGAGTGGTCCGTGGCCGCGATGTTCTGCGTGTCTGTTCGGGGCGTCTCTGACCGGCACTTCGGTGACGCTGCTGACAGAGGCCGTCATGACTTCGTGGAATCAAGCTTCGGTTACACGCTCGTCAAACAACAGGAGCTCTTCCTCGTCTGGAGGTTGAAAGATTGTTGCCCACCGTTCGAAGTGAGCTCGTGTCATAGGCGAGGCGCTCCATTCGCCCGACGCACTGCGTCGCTGAGCTCGCTCGATTAGCTCCTCCAGAGGCGCATCGAGGTAATGCAGTTCGACTCCCACCCCCAAAGCCCGGGCTCCGAGCCGTTTCTCATCCCGTTCAACTCGCGCCCAGTGGCCCCACTCCAAGATCACGCTCTGACCTTGGGAGAGGAGCTCCTGGGTAAGAGCCCACAACTGCCGCTCGAGACGGACTCGAAACTCGTCGTCCCACACATCGAAACCCAATTGAGTCGTCCACTGGTCCTTATCCAACCTGATCGCGGGAATCTTGGGGGCGAGCTGGAGAGCGAGTGCCGTCTTGCCCGAGGCTGGAAGCCCACATATCAGAACGAGCCGCGTCGATGACTTTGCCATGGACGATTTCTAACGCCTCATTGCTCTTCGGTGCCCGTGATCGCCGGTTCGCGGGCGTACAGAACAACGCCGGTGAAGGTGGACTTGACCAAGATGCCGAGCCTGGTCGCCTGTCGTTCTGGTTCTTGCTAAGCGCTGGTTCCCGGATCGACGCGAACGGTAGGCGGTCAGGGTTGTGCGCCTCGCGCCATCGTTGGCCCCAATCCGGACTGTCAACTCCAGCCCTGTAAGCCATCCATTTCTGCTCCGCGCCGATGTCGCCGTGCTTGTGCGACCAGCGATTCTCGCGGTGCTTCAGTCGTAGTTGCGGAGCATCGGCCACATGGCCCCCCACGGGCGTCGAAGTCCCGTGCAGATGTAAATGTGTCCACCCCATTCCTGGTTGTGGAGCCCCGCAGTGTTGGACAACGTGGCCACGACTCGAACATGTCGGAAGAACTGGCTGAGGTATGAGCCGTAGCCCGTCACGTCAACCGGACCAGGAGCCACGGCCACCACCGTCGTGGCGGTTGCATCACCCGGGCCCCAGAACCATTCGTTGTTTTGTCCGCTTACAGGGATCGGTAGCCCCTCATTCCGCCCGAGCTCGTTGATAGCGCCGGCCTCGCCGTAGTTGGCAGTGAAGATGACCGCACGAGCGCGCTGGGCACCTGGTAGGCCATGCCACACCGTGGCCACGGAGTGAACCAGCTCGGGCCAACCAACGGCCTCGGCCGGCTCCTCGTTGATCTTGTAGGTCCAACCGATGTACTTGGCCGGAAGGACAGGCAGCACGAGTGGCAAAGCGAGAGCGGTGCTGACCGCCGTCCAGATCATGAGGCGCCGAAGCCACTCGCGGACCGCTACCCGCGACTCGATGGACACCGCTCCAGCGGCCAAGAGGTACACATAGGCCCCGGCGAGGTAATAGATCTTTGCCCCCGTGGTAAGAGCGAAGAACACGAACAACAGCCCATAGGCCCACACGAGGGCGCGCCACAATGGACGTCCCGAGCGCCACAAGAACCAACGCCAGGCTCACCATTATCAACTGACCGATGATCCAGTTCGGGATATTGCCGAGCCCACCGTTCTCGCGGTTTAGGCTCCTCGTCATGGCGATCGTGGCCCAGCCATGGGTTGCCTGCCACCAAATGTCAGGAATGGTGAAGCAAGCCGCAATGGCGGCACCGGCCAGGAACCAGCGGTTGAGAACCAAACGCCACCCGCCGCTCAGGAGTGCACCGACGAAGAAGGCCACGGCGAAGAACCCCACGCTGTGCTTGTTGGCGAGACCGAGGCCGAGCACTAGGCCAGCTGTCAGCCACAGGCGTAGATCCCCGGTGCGCCCGATCCGCACGACGACGAGTGCCAAGGTGGCCCAAGCCAGGATGTCGAACGTCGTGGGCCCCATCAGGTGGCCGGCGCCAAGGACTGCCGGCATGGTGGCAGTGCCTATCGCGGCGACCAGTTGGGCTCGTGGACCCCCTCCGAGCTCACGAGCCAGCAGCCCTCCGACCACGACGGTACCCGCCACTGCTAGCGCGGGCCACAGGCGAAGACCCGGGAGCGAGACGCCAAAGAGCGACAGCGACACTCGGGCCAGAAGCGGGGTCAGGATCGGCTGGTCGACGTAGCCACCTTGGAGATGCCGGGCTGCGTCGAGGAAGTACAGCTCGTCCCGATGGAAGCCGTAGAGGCCCGACAGGGCCATCAAGACCGCGAATGCCGCGCCTGCGACGACCAGCACGCGCCGATCCATCGGCGCAAGCAAGTCGCTCTCTGCCCTCCCCGCCGGGGCCGTCGCCTCGGCCAACGGCCCGCGCATTTTGAAAGACTAACGGTGCTTAGGCCGATGGCGGGGTGCACAGATTGAAGGTGGCGGCTCGGAGGGAGGACCCTGGGTCCGCGCCCGACTCGGCGCTCGGCGCTCACGTTCTGGGGCTCGAGAACCGTCGATCTGGAGGGCCGCTACCTCCGCCAAGACCGTTGGGCGACCACACAGATGAGACGTTCGGTCCTTTCTGCCGTGATCGTAGAGCGTCTCCCGCCGCAAAGAGAGTGAGGTGGGGGTTCGTATCGGAGGGCCGACGGCGCGGATCTCCGACTGACGGCCTCGCCCTTGGCCCTCCTAAGGGGGATCACCACGTTTCGACGTCAACTCTTGGGCGGCGCCACAACGGCAAACTCTTCCGCGACCCCACCAGCCATAGCGACCACGCCGCGCAGACCTCGGACCATGAGTGGGGCGGTGGCGTACGTGTGCACACCGTTGCCTAGCTCCCCGTCCTCCTCATCACCCCAGCCCCATACGGTCCCGTTCCCAAGTATCGCGAACTCTGTGTAATAGCCGCCCGTTATGGCCACCACATGGGAAAGACCATGGACTTCCACCGGGATATCGTTGTTCGCGCTGGAGCGGAAATTGGCTACGGCGCCCCAGTGCCAGACGGTGCCGTCCTTGCGCAGGGCGATAAGGCTGTCGGAGTCAACGCCGGCAGCCACCGCCGCCACATCGGACAACCCGTGCACCTGGACCGGCACATCACTGCTCAAACCTTGGGTGCCGTCGCCGAGCTGGCCCCTGTTGTTGGCGCCCCAGGCCCAGACCGTACCGTTCTTAAGCACGGCGTAGCCGTCCTCAGCGCTAGCCGCCACGGATACCGCGTCGGCAAGGCCGTGCACCTTCACAGGGACGTCGCTCAAGCCAAGAGCGCCGTTGCCGAGCTGGCCGTCGGAGCCGGCGCCCCAGGCCCAGACTGTACCGTCCCTTAGCGCGGCATAACCGTCCCCGGCGTCCGAACCTCCACCCGCAATGGCATCCGCATTGGAGAGATCGTGCACCCGGACTGGGATGTCGCTGATACCCGCGTCGGTCCCGTTACCGAGTTCACCCGCCGAGCTCATGCCCCAGGCCCATACCGAGCCGTCCTTCTCTAGGGCATAACCGCCGGCGTACGTACCCGCGACCTCTACGACGTCAGATAAGCCGCGGACCCTCACGGGGATCGCGGAGGGATACATCGCAAGCGTGCCGTTACCGAGTTCACCTCCGGCGCCGGCGCCCCACGCCCACACAGTACCGTCCTCCCGAAGGGCATAGCCGGTGTCAGCGACGCCATCGCCTTGGCCGACGGCGAGCGATATCACATCCGAGAGCCCGGGAGCCCGAGCCAATGCCATGCCGCCGGCGCCGAAGAGGTCTGCGTCCCCCCACCCCCATACAGCGCCTGGGGTCGTGTTGGGAGCACCGATGGAAGGAGTGCTCGCGTCAGCTCCCAACGCAGGCATCACGAGACCGAGGGCGATCAGGCATCCCAGCACAGCAGACAGCCTCGGTCTGGCGAAGGTGGCGGCGACACCGAGCGGCACGGCCCCGCGGGTCGTGCTCGGCTGGCCTGCTGATAGTCCATGTCGGCCTCGATTGGCTCGCCTCATCTTTGCTCCCCCTGCTGAAACAGTCGACGAGCGACGAAGACTCTCTCGGCTCGACTGCGGTTCTCAAAAGAACAGTACCTTAGCGGCCTTTCGATCACCCAGGGACTTGGCGACAGCTGAGGCAGTTCGGCGTCTAAGCCTCAATGCACCGATTGGCCCCCGGTTGAGATGATGGCGGGGCAGGAGTCCGCGATGTGGTGGCTGGAATGCTGCGGAGGTTGACTGTTCTGGGCGCGGCCCGCGAAAGACCAGGGCTTCGCGCGGGCAACGGGTTGTGAGCGCCTGGTGGTCCGTATGCGGGGCGCCTGCCGCGGCTCGGTCGCTAGCCGGGCGCGGGTAGGGCCCGTAGGGCGGCGAGCCGTCGGGTGAACAGTTGCGCCCAGGGCCAGTGGAGCGGTCCGCGAAGGGTGGGCCTGCCGGAGCGGTTCACTACCCGACCAGGAATGTTGATCAGGCGCAGGCGCGTCGTGCGGGCGACGGTGAGCTGATCGACTGGTGCGGGCTGGCCGATGGTGGTCGTCCAGCGCAGGAGATTATGGGCCAGCACTGCGCACTGGAGCCAGGCGCCGTTGGCGTCGTAGTCACCGGAGGGGATGTGCTCGAGCCCGGCGCCTTCTTTGAGATCGCGGATGGTGAGCTCGACCACCGCGTGTTGACGGTGGAACGCGTCGACCTCGACGGTGGTGCCGTCGAGGTCGGTGAGGAAGCCGAAATGGCGCCAGTTCGGCCACAGTCGGGCTTGGCGGGTGTCGGTCAACCGGGTGCGCCGCACGACAAGACGCCGGCCCTTGAAGGTGGTCTCGGCGACTTGGGCTTGGCCGTCGAGGCTGTAGTCGATGTCGACCCAGGCCTCCTCGTCGATGGCGGCGACGACCGCGTCGACGCCTTTGGTGTTGGTTCGGACCGCCATCGTGTAACGCACGCCGAGGCGTCCGAGGGTGGCGATCGTCTCGTTCGACCAGAAACCCGAGTCGAAACGGACGACGATCTCGCCGACAGCGCCGGCGCGGCGCACACGGGCGATCAGTTCCTCCACGAAGCGCTTCGTTCCCCGCTGGGTGTTGGCTGAACCCTTGCGCATCCGAGCGTGCAGCACTTCGCCGGTGTCGGCCCGGGTGGCCAGGAGCGGGTGATAGCTCAATACCTTGGTGTAACCGAACGCCGCGCCCTGCTTGAGTTTGCCGGTCACCTCACAGATCGTGGAGTCGACGTCGATGACAAGACGCTTGGCGCCGGGTCCGGCTCCGAACGCCCACGCTCGTTGCAATGCGATCCCGACGACCGCTTCGAGCTGACGGACATGGCCGAAGGTGAAGGCGCGCAGGAACGTGCCGAGTGTGGACGGGGCCATCACCCGGTGAGCGAGCACCGCCTGGGTCCCGCCCGAGCGCAGTACATCGGCGTGGTCGATGTGGGAACCACCGGCCACGATCGAATGGACCAACGTCAACACCTTGCGGCCCGGCAGCGCCCCGCCAACCTTGCCGACGAGACGGACCGTGGTGTTGACCAGCGCCTCCAGGTCCAGTCGCGTCACCAGCGTCGACACCAAGATGAGCCCGGCATTGGCGACCAGGTTGGGATCGTCGAAGACCACGCCAACTCGGTCCAGACCGCGCGATACTCGTGCCACAGAAAGTGCCTCCTTGGGCTTGGGTTGGTAGCGACGTCAGACACCGCCATCGTCCCCGCTCGGGAGGCATTTCTGTTGGATGCTCTAGCTTCGTCAGCCCGGGTTCATCGGTGGTTCGAGGCTTAAGCGTCGGGGGCACGACCCTCGACGCGAGCCACAAGACCGGAGCCTGGATCGGCGAGAGCGCCTGGGGCCTTCCCTACGGCGACCCCGGCTCTTTCTTCCAGGCGTCGGGCGGAGGGTTCAGTCATCTCTTTGCCCGGCCCTCTTACCAGAACGGTGTCCACGGCATCGGCGCGATGCGCGGCGTCCCCGACGTCGCTGCCGACGCCAATCCCCACACTGGGTTTCCGGTCGTCACAGCCAGTGCGGGCGGGGGTTACACGATCAGCGGGCACGGCGGTACGAGCGCCGCCGCGCCCACCTGGGCCGGGATCATCGCCCTCGCCGACCAGTACGCGAAGCGCCACCTCGGCTTTGTCAACTCGGCGATCTACGAGATCGCTCGCAGTTCGCAATACCGCAAGGCCTTCCACGAC
>JBKQMT010000129.1:0-13732 GCA_052146595.1 Acidimicrobiales bacterium | reverse complement strand
AGCCCGCCTTAGCGCGCGCACCGGGGAGCGCGGTGAGCATCCACACACCAAGGTCGTAGAGAGACGTCTGTGGTTCGTCTCCAACGGAAAAGTTGAAATTTGGTATGAGCTCGTATGGAAGCGACGGCACGAAATTGTGACGCTCTGCTTCGACTAGTAGTGGTGCGAGATTCTTCTGAAGTTTCCGATGGTTGGCTCTCGTTCCGCGCAAGACGATGAACCAGGCTGATCTCAGTTGGTCATCCGCAAGTTCGTAGTTGACATTCGCGCTCCGGAACGCGAGGAGCTCTCCAACGACGACCGATGTGACCTCTAGTACTCCGATTCGTTTGCCTCTGGCGTCCTCCAGCTGAAAGTCCGGAAGCTGCGTTGCTCCACCTCCGGGATCGAGTCGGGTGCAGAAACAGTTTGTCTGTGCTGCAACGATCCGCGCTGCTTGGATCTCCGAGCGAGTCGACGAATTCCTTGTCACCTGGGTTCCAGATCCTCGGACTCTCGAGACGTGATTTGTCTGGCTGTTGAAAGCCCGAACTGGGCAAGGCCCCAATCCCCCCAGCTCGGGGCAAGCCAGGTCCGGCCGCCGTTGGTGGTCCGTTCCAACAACGCCGACGTCCTGCCGTCAGCGCTCGCGCCCGTGACGAATGCAAACCCTTCCTCTCTGCTCTGAAAGGTCAGTGTCGTGACTGATGTTGGCGGCCACGCTGTTTGCACATGAGCCGGCAGCGTTCGGTGAGCACGGCTCGGCAGGCCTCTATGACCATGGCGGTCCTCTCGCCGCGTCCATGAGCACGATCAGTCCCGGGTGAGCTCGGCGGCGGCCCTTTTCGCACAGGCGTCGTCGACGAGGTCC
Source organism: Acidimicrobiales bacterium (assembly GCA_052146595.1). Lineage (GTDB taxonomy): Bacteria > Actinomycetota > Acidimicrobiia > Acidimicrobiales > Bog-793 > Fen-455. The sequence continues at coordinate 12,882 of JBKQMT010000129.1, read as the reverse complement.
TTGTTGTCTGAGGCAGCGGCGATGAGCGCCGCGGTGGCGGCGTTGTTGAGCGCCCGGGGAAGTCCGTTAGAAACACGATGGAGGCGTGCGACGGCGTCATCGGCGAAGAGAGGCTCCTCCCTCCCCGCCAGTGCCAGGTGATGACGGAGGTAAGAAGCCGACTCAGAGAGGTCCATCGCCTTTATGGAAAAGCGCGTCGCGATCCTTTGGTCCAAGGCGGCGAAGATCCCCATGCGCAGCTGACGGTTGAGCGTCGGCTGGCCGACCAGGATGCCGGCGAAGGGCGAAGCCGAGTCCATCTCGGAGTTCGTGAGCAATCTGAGCTCTTCGAGCTGGGCAGGCTCCAAGAGATGGGCCTCGTCGACGATGAGCACGACCCGGCGGTGCCGCTCGGCCGCCTCGGCGGCCAACAGGTCGGCCGCCTGCACCATGAGCTCGGCCTTTAAGTACCTCGGCTCGGCACCGAGTGATCTCACGATCGTGACATAGAGCCCCCTCGTGCCAAAGGCAGGGTTGGCGATGTAGATGACCTGGTGACGCGTCGGGTCGAGCGAGGAGACGGCCGCTCTCACCGAGACCGTCTTCCCCGCGCCGACGTCACCTGTGACCACGCCTATGGCCGACTCGACGATGCAGAAGTTGATGCGGGCGACGGCTTCTTGGTGTGCCTGGCGGATGAACAGGTCCTTGGTGGCGATGGACTTGCCGAAAGGGGTCCGGTCGAGACCGAAGTGGGCGACCCACGGTGCCCGGCTCACGAGCTCTGCTCCTCGTGCTCGTCTTGGAACATGGCGAGCTGGGCGAAGTCGATCTTCTGCCCGGTGCCGGCGGACTCCTCATGGGCGGTTGCCACCATAGAGAGGTAGTCGATCCCCGTCGGGACCGGTTTGGCCCGTGCCGCCTGGGGAACGGCGCGGTGGGTGTGGCGGCGCGTGACGAACGCTGTCGCCACGCCGGCCTTGGTGCCGTTCAGGTAGACGTCGATTCTCGAGAGGTCCTCGGGGTCGTATCTGAGCTCGACGCGCCGCCCGACAAGCGCAGGGTCGACGCCATAGGAGTTGCCCTCGAGGGGGACTGTCGCCGTGCGGGTCACCCTTCTTGTCACCGACCACCTGAAGGCCTCTCGCAACTGATCGGGGTCGACTTGGCGGTGCGGACCGGTCCGCTCGAAGCGGTCGATCGGCGCCTCGTTGGTCTCCGCGTGTATGCGCCGGTTGGCCACCTGCTCGGCCCAGGCGAAGAACAGGTCGTTCAGCTCCTCGAGCGAGGAGATGCCCTGATGGGTCGCCTCGGACAAGAAGGCCTCCCGGATGTAGCGGTTGAGCCGCTCCTGCTTGCCGCGGCCTTCTGGCGAATAGGGCTTGGAGTGCACGAGGCGGGCTCCGAGCACAGCACATGTCCGTGACAACCAGGCGTTGGAGAACGGCGCCCCGTTGTCGGCATACAGGACATCGGGCACACCTCGGCGTGTGATGGCCCTGCGCAACAATTCCTGGCAGGCCCGGGCGTTCTCGTGCGCGAAGAACCGTCCGTCGACCAAAAGGCGCGAGTGGTCGTCGACGATCAGGAACAGCTTGGCGCGGACCGAGGCGTCGATCTTGGGGAACGGGACCCATGGTCCGACGAGCACGTCTGTGATCCATCGCTCGTTAGGACGGTCGGCCTCGTAGCGGCCGAACACCGTCGGCTCGGCTTCAAGGGCTTCGCGATGAAGGCCCCGGCGTCGCAACTGGCCGCGGATGGTCCGCTCGGCGACTTTGATGCCGTGGCGGTAATAGAGGATCGATGCGATCTGGGCAGCCGAACGGCTCGGGATCTCGAGGCGGAGGGCCGCGGCCTCACCGAACAGCTCCGGGTGGGCGCGCACCGCTCCGGTGTCGGCGCGCTGTGTGGGCTTTAAGGCCTCGAGGCCTCCTGAGCGCCACGCACGTATCCAGCGGTCGATCGTTGCGCGTGAGTAGCGACGATCCGACCCGTCGGGGCCCGCGTGGGTGCGAGAAGCGATCTGGCGGACGAGCGCCCCGCGCTCGGCCGGGCTCAACCGGTCGTTTGTCGCCTCGGCGATCACCGCCCAGCGGTGGAGAGCCACCAGTTCTTGATGGTCAGTTTCCATGTCATTGCTCCGTTCTCCTCATAGCGATGGGACCGGAGGCATGAAACGCCGTTTGCCGACGACGAGGTAGGGGGAATCGGTGTTGGTGGCGATCAGTCTCCCGCCGCTCACCGAAGACACGAAGCGCCACAGTCCGATCGAGGCCCATCCCGGCAGGGCGCTCGCGGCCGCGAAGGCGGCTCTGATCGCTGAGATCGCGTAACAGGCCGGTTCGGCGAAGGGCGCGATCGCGTCGCCACCGAGCTCGACGCAGAGCGCCGCGAACGAGACGCCGATGCGCACCGCCCGGTCAAAGAACCGCCGCAGCCAAGAGCGTGCCGTCGTGTGAAAGACATCGGCGCGTGCTGCCGCCGGTCGCACGCCGCCCGGGCCGTCGACCACTTCTTCAAGCACGGTGCCGATCGTCTCGGCCACATCGAGCCGGCCGGCGAGCACGAAACAAGGCAGCAGGACGTGGGTGATCCCACAACGGCCGCAGCGCAGTCTGGGCACGAAGATCTTCTGGCACAGACCGGCCTCGCGGACAGGGCGGCGGTATCCCGACCAGAAGGTCATCGGAGACGAGCACGACGGACAATCCGGTCGCGGGAACTCGATCTCTCGGCCGCCAGCCACGTAGGCGTCGACGGACAAGGGGCAGGGCCATACGATGGTCACGGGCGTTACACCGCCTTGGACCCCTCCCGACTTCAGCGACCAAACTGCGCGGGAGGGGTCCCTCGCGTTCAGGAACGCCTCATCCTCGCGAGATCGTCGGCGCGTCGGCCAATGCAAGCGTCGTCAAAGAGCACGGCCGAAAGACGCGTTCGAATGCTCAGGCAGTCAGGCCGTCAACAACTGACCAATGGCCGAGGAAATTGATCGAGCTGGCTGATGCCGAGAATTGACCTGTAGGAGAACCGCGTCCCGGCCCAGGCGAGGTGGGAACGACCTTCTTCGGCCCGGTCCTGGCCGGCCAACCTGTTGCCTCCACAGATGTCACAATCGCTGCCACGAGGACCACTACCGCAGCGATCGCCCACCGCCGGCGGACCTGACGACGCCTCGCTTCTTTGATGAGAGCCTCGGCCTCAAGTACCAGGGAATCGGGCTCGTCCTGAACCAGGGACATCTCCGACAGACCTCCTATGAGACCTGCTCGATCAGCTTTGCGATCTCGTCCGGTCGATAGCCGAGACGCCGTGCCATCGACACGATCTCCCGCGCTTTCACGACGAGAGCGCCGTGTTCGGATGAGGCCCCGCTGACGGTGACTCCTCGTCCCCGGCGAAACTCCAGCAGACCCTCCTCCCGAAGGGTGTGAAGGGCACGCAGGACAGTGTTCCTGTTCACCCCCACTACAGCCGCGATGTCGAAGGCCGGTGGGAGGCGGTCTCCGGGGTTCGCCTCGCCATCGGCGATCGCCCGACGGATGGCGGCGGCCACCTGTTCGTGAAGAGGGATCGGGCTGGCGAGATCGATGTCCGTAAATCAGATAGTACTACTAAACCTAGTACGAGCCAACCGTCGCCAGCGTCACCTCTGGCGGGGGCGTCCCGCACAGGGGCGAACGCACGAAGGATCTTCCACCTCTGCGCTCACTGGCGGGCGTCGGTCCTCCCGCGCGTCGGCGTCGAGCCGCATCTACATCAACCCACCACTCTGTCGAAACGGCAGCGGCGACCCGACCACAAAAGACTCACGGGAGGGACGGGTGGTGGCGGCTCTCTAGGTGGCCTCGAATGTGCCGCTCGTTTGTTCGCGAGCACGCGTCGCACCACTCTGGTCGTCCTGTGCCCACCACCTGCCGAGAGAGCCGTGCAGCTTCAGGAGGCGCAGCGTCTGATCGAGCCCCGATGCTCGCGCCACGAGCTGCGAGACCGGAGGTTGACCGCGAAAAACATCGTCGACGGTGGTTCCCTGTGAGGAGATGTAAGCGAATGCGCCAATGCCACTGCCTGCCCTACGGTCATCCATGCTGCTCGACGGACGGTCGGAGTAGGCCCCGGTTGCTAACGAGTCCGCAGAGCGTGCTCTACCCGTGCCGCGAGCTCGGCGGCCACATCCCGTGCGCCAGAGACAATCGCCGAGAGGATCGCGCTCTCATCGCCTGCAAGTGCGATCACGCTCGAGCCCCTCATCGGGATCGTCGCTCCATTCCGCGTCCCGACTACCTCGGGATTACCAATTGAGACGCTGCCGGCACCCGAGATCGCGACGCTCGGGACCACGGCCACCGAAGTATCACTGATCACCTCTCCGAGAGCCCGACCGGCGAGAACGACCAGGGGCATGGAGTCATCGGTAAGAGACGTCGCGTTGACGACCGCGCCGAAATGGTCACGCCGAAGGGACATCCAGGCGCAAACCTCGCCACTTCGAGCGACCGAGAGGCCTGCGACCGTCCCGCCGAAGACCTCTTGGTTGAACGCTCGAGCCTGCGGAGCTTGGAGCACTCGGGCGATCGAGCCCCCGTCTGCACCGGCGGTCACATCGATGGGCGCGCTCTGACTCACCCCCCCAACCTCACGCAACAACCGCGCCGACAGATCGCCCGCCTCTCGAAGCCGGGCCCTTGGCACCGTTACACCGAGGGGCGTGAGGTAAGTCTCCAGCATCGATTCTCCGAACCCGGCGAACTGAGGCCGGGTGTCAGGCGCCGTAAGCCACTCGACGTTCACGGGCGCCCCCACCGGCGTGAAGGTGAGCTGCCCGGCCATGGTGCTGAGATTGGCAAGGGCGTCCGACACTGCGGCTAACAGCTCGCCGATCTCCTCCCAGCTGCCGCGGAAGAGGCCCGTCCGGTACGCCTCGACTTCGTCGGCGAAATCGGCCTGGGCCGGCTCCATCGTGACGCCGCGACGTCTGAAGGCAAGCCGGGGAATGCCCTTGTTGAGGGCCGCTCGGTACTCCTCGTGAGTGGGCGACAAGCCGGTATCCGGAAACGGCGTGCCGTAGTGCTGGCCGAGCAGCAAAAGGTACGCGTCCGAGCTTGCAACTGTCTGCAGACACACGTCCCTGCTCGGTTCCGGGAGCGCGGTGAAGTCCTCGAACCGTAGCGGGTCCATTCCGAGGGCCCGGATTAACCCGGGCAGAGCCGTGCGCTCCTGGTGGAGTCCCTCGGTGACCGACGAGATGAAGACCCGCTTGCCCACGGTTAAACGCGCCCGACGAACTCGTTGATCGTGGCCAGCAGCTCGGGATCAACAGCGCACCGAGCACGTTCCAGGAGGGCAAGCGCTTCCTCCAGTGTCGTAACCAGGTAGTGCGTTACCTCTGGGCCAGTGGCTTCGGTGGAGTACAGGGGCACGATCCGGCCGTTGCGATCTGTAGCCGCTCCCGGAAGGCGGCCACCTCGGATGCTGTCGAGGGTCAGCTTGTTGGCTTCAGCCATCGTTGTCCTCCACGTGGTATCTGCTAGCCGGCGAGCAAAGCGGAACCTGCCGGAGCGCCCGCTACGGTCGCGCAGGTCCTTGCCAGCTTGTGCAACAGCGATGAGAATAATAATAAGAAAAAGAAGAACCTCGGAGGGCATGGTGATGCAGCACGAGTCGGTGGTGAGGTTCACGATGGATGGTCGCCCCTTCGAGCTGAGTCGCAGCCAGGTCGAGATGGCCCTGGCCGGTGTAGATCCCGAGCCAGTCCGGAGCCACGCAGTGGAAATCGCCGGCACTTGGTATCCCGTCAAGCAAGTCCTCGAGTGCGCAACCGGCGTTGACCGCAGTGACTTCATCAGCACTGCCGCTCGTCGGCAGCTCAAGAAGCTCGGCTTCCCCCTTCGCCACGACTGACTCGCGTGAGTCCCAGGGATAACCCTCAGATGGACGACGAGCGCCTTGTGCGTCTGAAGGAGTTGCTGCCCGAGGCGGCACGGCGGATCGAACTGATCGACTTTTTCTCCTTGCTCTCCAATGAGGCCGTAGAGCAGCTGACGTCCGACGACTTTCCTATGAGCGAGAAGCCCACGGAGGACAGCGTGCCGCAACGGGTCGAGAAGTACGAGGAGATTCTCGCCGAGCTGCTTCGCTCCCTGCTTGTCGGGAGCTACTACGGCGACATGCCGTACCACTTTCAGATCTCGACCACGGCGATCGCCCGCTTGATCGACTCGGCTAGAGAACAGTCAACAGGTCAGGTCTTCAGCATCTGGGAGTCCTTGCGCCACTACCCGGGTCTGCTTGGTCTCTACGCGGTAGGGACCGGCGCCCTTGCTGGCGGTAGACCGGAAACGCTCGCTCATGCTCTTCGCTATCTGATCCTCGACACCGAGGTCTTTCGCGATACTCGCAGCGCAATCGACTGGGCCGCTTCGATACTTTCGCCGGACAAACGACCGACTGCGGCATCGTCTTGGCTAGAAGGTCGGCTCACCGCGCTGGCTCACAACCTGATCCGCCCCGACGAACTACTGATCGCCTTCGACCAGTTCGAGTATTGCCTAGGACTTCTCGCCGCCGACCAAGGTGTCGGCCCGAACCTGGAAGGCGATGTCTATGTCCACCCAAGTCGGTTTTGGTTCAGAGCGAAGGCCAACAGCCCTTGGTCGCGTCCTGACGCATGGGCTGTTGGGACAAGATCCCGTCCCTTGATCGACGCTGGCCTATTTGAAGGATCCTCTGACCGACTCAAGGCAGTTAAGGCTCGGTACGACGAAGCGATAGAGGGAGAGCGTTTCAAAGTCCGCCTCGGATTCTGACTCAAGTCGCCCCGGGTACACCTATAACGGCTATTCTCCAACGGATTTTCGCTGGGCTCGGACTTCAGAGCGATGGCCCGCACAACGAAACTAGCCCACGGGAACCTAGGCCGGAAGCAAGGACCCGTGGCCTGGGACGTGCGTGGTGAGGATCGACGTCACCGACGGAGAGCGCTGATCCGCATACCGGTGCTGTCCGACCTTCCACTTTCGATGTCGAACCCATCCCATTGGAATAAACCGTCACTCAGGGTCCCTGTTGCGGGACAAACGATGCGGACGCCCGTCAATGACGATTTCAGTGGCGTCTGGGTTGTCTGTGTCGACCCTGACGAAGCCAGTGTCAATGATTCGTTCTCCAGATGCTGCGAATGATGCCTCAATCTCGGCCCTTCTCGCCTTCAGGTCAGGGTGCTCGAGAAGCTCCCGTATGCGCCAGGCAGGCACGACAACGGAGGGGCTTCCATTGAATGAGGAGGGGCTTAGCTGGCTTTCATCCCAGTCGGTGTGAAGTAGGCCCAACAATAGAAAGGGGGCCGCCGGCACTTCTGAACTCGCAGTAGGCCGGGACCCAAGCGGAACGAATACTGGAGACCCACCCAGACCTCCAGCCGATCCAGCCTCAATTAGGTACGCTTCCCTCGAGTCGTAGGGTCTCCTTGTGTCGACTCGCTCCCGCAAAAGGGAGATCTTTCCGGTACTAACGATCGGTCTAATTCTGTCTTGACCGTTGTCTCGGTAAAATAGACCAACGATGAAGAGGTCGTCGCCGGGCTGCACGTCATCGCGAACTAACGCCTCAGATGTGGCTAAGAGTCCGGCTGGCAATGACCGGTACTCGAAGGGTGACTTGTCCGCAACCCAATGGAAAACCGCAGCGTCGATGTGTGAAGTAGCAGGATAGGGGGTCCATTCCTCGACGGTGGAGACGATCATTGCCGGTCGACCGTCGTTCATCTGCACGCGCACGTAGATCTTGCCGTCCACGGACCTCATGGAGATTCCCGTGAGGATGTGAGATGCCGTGACAATGTAGATGTGCGCCAGGAGAGGATCTAGGCCTAGCCATGGCATTCCAACAAAGAACGCCGTGCCCGCGACTTCCAGGCCTTCGTCCGTCCTGTAATAGACGAGCCCGACGATTCGTCGCATGTCTTCCGGAGTCTGAATGAGTTCCGGCGGATGAAACGTGGTGATGAGGCTGCCGTCGTCATCGACAACTCGGATGACCGGTAGATCAGGACGAAGTACAGCCGTCAAGCTGTTTACGAGTTTCTTCAGCTCCTCAACGTCTGCGACTTTGTTGAGCTCCCCAGCGTCCGCGCCACCCCAGAACTTGATGGTCAGGACGCCGTCCCGCAATTTGCACTCAGATACCGACCCGCGAGTGTGGACCTCAGCAGCGTGGCGCACGATCCCCTCGAAGAGGTGTTCCGAGAGCTCGCCGACCGACTTCACTTTCCGATCCCGTGGATCCCTTTCGAGATCGCGAATGAAGGCGTGATTCATAGCAACATCGATCCCATCGAGCAACGACCTCATGCCAGCGGTTCGCCCGTATATCTGATTAGGCACTACCACCACGGTCGTCCCGTCCCTATTCCTAACCCTGAGATTTCCCATCGCATCTAGGACGACGTTGGCATGCGCGTCTGCGTTCCGAAGATCACGTTCTAGGAATCGTAGGATGAGCTCCGGCAACTGGCGACCGGTAGGAGCTCGGAGGCGTGTCTCTACGTCACCAATAGTCTCGAGCACTAGTGGACTCTGAGGCGTTAATTGGACCGATATGCATTCGAGTGCAAGGACCAGCGAAGCGTACCGTCGAAGCGTCCCTTCGGTGAGGTCACCGTATGCCTCAACGATCGCTGCCCGATCCCCGTCTCGGTATCTTGTGATTGCCTTTTCATAGCTCTGCTGCGAGTCAATCATCCACTCCGACTCGGCCTCGAAAAACGTGCGCAGCGTTGCAGTCGTCGCGACTGAGTCAGCCTTCGAGGCGCTCTCAAGGAGCTGCCAGGCCAGGTAAGCGGCACGATGAGCGAGGAGTGGATAGCCGGATCTTCCGATCCTCAGTGCGCGGTCAAAAAAGCTTCTCGACCAAGTGCTCTCAGTGGCCCTGTATAGTCCGAAGTAGGGCAGCTGACGGCCTCCCAGCTCGCACAAGTCGTAACCCTGATCCTCCAAGCTCGTCTGCACGTCGGTCCATCGTGGAATTCCCGCGGGAAATGGCACGCCGATCAGAGTCTCAAACTCGGTCGGACCGTCGGCTAGCTGTGGTGTGATGACGTGACTGCTTGGAGGCAGCACGTTCAACAGCTTCCCCTGGTCGCCGAATTCGTTCGTTGTGAGCATGTCGAAGGCACGGCCTTCGGTCGACGATTCCGTATCGGATTCTGCCGTCATCCATTTGATGAGGCTGCTGGCTAGCGTCAAGCCCAAGATGCACGCCGGCCGCACTAGATCGCGGAGAATCGAACAATCGAACATATCGATAAAGCGAGTGAGCTCGGCGACAGCGTCTGCCCGCGCTATTACCTCATTAGTCTTCGGACGTAGCCGTCTGCCAACGCTTCGATCGTCGCTTAGGTTCATCGCGGCAAGTGCTTCAATCGCTTCGTAAAGCCGTACGACTGGGACCGTGAGCCAATCGTGCTTGAGGTCTTCCAATAGCCCCGTCTCGCGAAGCCGGATTACGTGCTCGCTGTCAGATCCGGCCCCTGCTGAATCGATAAGAGTGGCAGCGCGGTTCACTGCGGAAGCGCCGATCGCAAGCTTGAGAATCTGGCGTCGTTCTCCGCTGAGCGATGGTCGAGCCGCAAAGGCTCGTGGTTCCTCAAAAGCGAGTTCCCGTGGCACGCGACATCTAGCTTAGGGGACTGGCTCTGGGGGCGAGTCCAGGCCGCCGCCGCGGAAAGCGATTGCTCGTGACTCGCCGGCGACAGTGGTCGTTGCCAGGGTCTCGCGTGCACCGCGTCGAGCTCGTCTGAAAGCGCTGCGCCTCCTCGGGGCAGTCGTCACGTGGGTCGTGACGGTCGACGAATGCGATCTCTTCGGAACGGTCAGTAGAATCAGCCTTGGCGAGGCCACAAATGGACACATCTACGTTCTTTCAGAGCACACTCGACCGCGATCGGTTCACACCGAGAACCTCTGCCACAGCAAGCAGTTCAGGTCGACGACCTACCGACCTCGTACCCAAGTGCGCAATCCCGAGTGGCAGAGTCAGCACGCGACGGAACGACAGCCGAGTGCGAAGGTAAGGGTTAGTGGCTACGGTTGGTGAGCAGATCGAGAGCACCGATGAGGCGATCTGCCAGAACATCGACTCGCTCGCTGATCAGCGGGCACTGCTCTCGCAGAACGTCCTCGCCCAGCTCCGGAACCTGGTCGAGGGGATTGCGGTACGTCTTCATGCTGGTCGGTCGGATGCGGAGTTCGACTACGCGGCTGTCGGGCCCGGCCTCGATTTCGTGAGGACGAACGCGAAACTGAACTTCCTTGGCAAGTTCCACAAGCTCATCCAGAGGAGCGCCTCTCACTACACCCTGGACGGCGATGCCTCTGAGCGGTTGATGCTCAAGTACTACGAGTACCTCTACCGCATCCGCAGCCTGCTCAGGGACAGCTGTGGGATCGTGGTGCTAGCGAATCTGGAGGCGTTTCCGGTCGATCTCGACCCATCGCTTCGGGAGTACCAGGAGAAGATCGCAGCAAGGGTTGAATTGGCCCGTGCGACACCGCTACCGACGGACAGCAGCGCACGAGACCGGTACTACATCCACAAGACGCGCCCGTTCCTCGTTGGAGATCGCATCTATTACGAGGTCACCTTCTATCGAGCCATCAACCAGGTGAGCAAGTTCGACCGCATCATCGCATTCACTGACATCGACATGACCGACGAGTACGCAGCCATGCTTACGCTCAAGAGAGACTCGATCGACGTGCTAGGTCAAAAGATGCCAATCACGATCATCCGGGAATGGGAGGTCTCGATCCGCCCGTGCGAGTTCAACAACTTCGCACGTCTCCTGGGCGTCACCACCAAGGTTCGGACCAATTCGGCGGAGTACCGCTACCTGATGCAAATGCTCACCGCAAGCTCGGGCAGCTTGCTCGACCTGGTCGACACGTCCGACGAGAAATACGCGACGGCTAGGGCGGCGGGCACAGCCGGCGGGACCAGACTGCAGATCTTCCCTGTGCTAGATGATGCACGCCGCATCGTGCGCTCAGCCGCTCCGGGTCACAACGTCCTCCGATATCTCATGCTGCGGATGTATAACCGGGTCCTGAAGCCGCAGTACAACTGGGAAGGCTGTGGCCCTCTGTCCGGGCTGAATTTGCAATACGGCTGTACCCCGTTCGACCAGATGCCGTTCTGCACCTCGCTGCCGGGACACAACCCGCGGTACTGGGACCTCGTCGAAAGCCTCGATGCAACCGGGCGGAACCACGAACTGCTCGCTCGTCGTGTAAAGAACAACGTGGAGAGTCACGGGATGCTCTACACGCCTGTGAGCGACCTGGAGGAGCTCGGAAACGTTAACGAGTTGATCTCCACTTACAACGACAAGCTGTACTACAAGCACACCAGGCGGCGGCTCGTGCTCGACAAGGGACACGTCTTCATCTGTGAATACGAGGACGACACTGTCGCCATCGTGGAAAAGCTCCAGGAGTTCGCGTCGTCTGGGATTGCCGGCTACACCCAGGCCGTCGAGCGCTGGCTCGACGACACGCCTCGTGGCATCGACGACGAGGTCAAGAAGGATGCACTCAAGCTGTTGTTCAGTCAGTCGCGTGTTGCGTTGATTTACGGCGCAGCCGGCACCGGCAAGTCGACGATGGTGGACCACATCGCGAACTACTTCAACGACAAGGAGAAGCTTTTCCTAGCTCACACCAACCCGGCGGTCGACAACCTCAGGCGCAAGGTGACTGCGCAGAACTCGACCATCCGCACGATCAGAAGCCAGATCTACAAGAGCGCCTCCGATCCAGAGTACGACGTCCTCGTGATCGACGAGTGCAGCACGGTCAGCAACGCTGACCTGATCAAGGTGCTGGAGAGGACGTCCTCCAAGCTGCTGGTCCTCGTCGGCGACGTCTACCAGATCGAGTCGATCCAGTTCGGCAACTGGTTCGGCATCATCCGCTCCTTCATCCCGAGCACGTCGGTGTTCGAACTGACGACGCCGTTCAGAGCCAAGAACGACGCGCTTCTGAGCCTCTGGGACAAGGTCCGGAACATCGACGACGACATCGCTGAGGTCATGGCCCGCAACGGGTATTCGACCTTGCTCGACAAGACACTGTTCATGGCCCAATGCGAGGACGAGATCATTCTGTGCCTGAACTACGACGGTCTCTACGGCATCAACAACATCAACCGGTTCCTGCAGAGCAGCAACCCAGCTGCGGCGACCACCTGGGGCGTCTCGACGTACAAGGCCGGCGATCCGGTCCTCTTCAACGAGACCGAGCGGTTCCGACCGGTGATCTACAACAACCTGAAGGGCCGGATCGTCGGCATCGAGCGCGTCCGTGGCCGGATCCAGTTCGACATCGAGCTCGATCGACCTCTCAGCGAGTTCGACGTCGACGGTGAGGAGCTCGAATGGATGGGTGGCTCGACTGTGCGCTTCTCCGTCTATGAGTACGACACCAGCGACGAGGACGATGACTCACTGAACACCAGCGTGCCGTTCCAGGTGGCCTACGCCGTGTCGATCCATAAGGCGCAAGGCCTCGAGTACGACTCCGTCAAGATCGTCATCACAGACGCCAACGAAGACGACGTCACACACAACATCTTCTACACGGCCGTCACTCGGACGCGTGAGCGGCTGCGGATCTTCTGGACGCCCGAGACCCAGCAGGCCGTTCTCAAGAGTCTCCGCCGGAACACGAATCGGAAGGACGTGGATCTCGTGGCCAGCCGTCGTGGCCTTACTCCGGCCGTCGGGAACCGACGAGCTTCCTAACCCCTCTTCGTGCCCACTCAAAGAATGCCGGGGGACAGGATCGTGTCTGCTACCGATTGGACGATCGCTACCCGCTCCAACCCGATTGTGGGCGACGGTGGAAA
>JBKQMT010000128.1:0-20909 GCA_052146595.1 Acidimicrobiales bacterium | reverse complement strand
TTAAGCGGGTTGACCGGCTATTCGCCGACAGAGAGGATTCCGGGCACCTGGCACCTCGCCGAGGTCGCTGACAACGACAAACTGAGCGTTGCTCATGCCTGTGGTGCCCCGACCGCCCAGGTCGAGGTGAGGCACCCAGTTCGAGAGTGGGGCGTCCTTGAGCCCTGGTGCCCTGAGTGTGAAGCTCGGGCTGGGGATGCAGCCAGGGCGCAGGCCGCGCTCGAAGCGGAGGCGTCCTAGGCAAAAGCCCTGGTCGCGGGTCGTTTCTAAGAGTCTGAAATCGCCGTGGGGCTGTCGGGGCGTGCCCCGACCGACATTCACAGTTTTGCAAACCGAACGCCATGGTGATTCCCCACAGGTCGAAGCAGGATTCCTACTTGGTTTGTGGGTTCTCGCCATCGGCTGGGAGGGACGATCATGCAGATCTCCACGGTACTGAAGACCAAGGGCGCGTCAGTAGCGACGATCGATCGAGACGCCACCGTAGCTGTGGCCGTGGCGGAGATGGCGCGACATAACGTCGGTGCCCTGGTCGTTTCGAGCGACGGCCGGACAGTTGAGGGAATCATCTCCGAACGTGACGTCGCACGCGCCCTTGACAGCTTTGGAGGCGCGCTGCTCCTCAAGCCGGTCGGGACGATCATGTCGAGAGACGTACGAACGATCTCTCCTGAAGAGGAAGTCGAGTCCCTGGCCATCATGATGACCGAGCATCGCATCCGTCACGTTCCCGTAGTCGAAGACGGAGCCCTCGCAGGAGTCGTGAGCATCGGTGATGTCGTAAAGAGCCGGATCGAAGAACTGGAACAGGATCGGGAAGCCTTGTTCAAGTACATAGACGCCCGCTAGGCGTCCCTCCAGCAGGCCGGCAGCTTCCGGTCCGAGCAGTCCCTACCACGAAAGCCAGGTTCGCAGTTCGTCTCTGAGCCCCTCTGGAATCGTCGTCGAGGCTGCATGTTTTGGCCTGCTTCGGCCTACGCCAACCTCGGTCATGCTGCTGACAGAAGCTCGAGCGGCGACATCTGGCACGGTAGGTCTCGAAGCCCCTAGTGATCTCAGGGTGCCTTTGATTCCCTGTATCTGCCCTCGAGTGTCTTCCGCGATTTCATTCAGAAGCTTGAGCACGTATCCGAAGAACGCCAGCATGCTCGCCAGCATCACGCCACTCAATGCAATTGCTGCCCCGATGGCGATCGATCGACCCACCGAGTCAGACATGTGCTCGTGGGCATACAAGCCCATGCCGGCCGCACCTAGGAGCCCGACCGAGAGCACCACGGCAGCCAACGACAGGAACGCTGCCACCACTGCGGATGACCCTCGGTGCGTCGCCACACTTCTTTCATCGGATTCTCGCGCCTATAGGTTGAGCCCTCCCGGACGTGGGACCAGGGCCGCTCGATCCTCGGCCCACTCTCAGGAACCGCCCGATATGCGGTTCGTACAGCGTCCCACGGGTTGTTCGGCATAGCGATCACGACCACTTCGTGCCTGACACCGATCAATGTCACGTCGGACAGCTTCGTCGCCGGAACCTGGGTCATCCTCGGCGTGCGCCCCAGCGACGATCCCAGCACGCCGCCAGCGACCAGGACCGGGCAATCGTCGCCGGCCCCGACGTCATCCTCCAAGGCCTCCGGAAGAGCGACGCGCAATGACCACGGCGACAGTCGGAGCGCGCAACGTAAGGTGCGCGCTACGTAACCGTCTCGGTGACAAGAGGCGGTTCCATCCAAATCAGCTGCGAATGCCACTCCTCCGCCTGGTGGGGCTCGAGTCTTCTGACCCCGAGGTTCTGGATGAGCAAAGGAGAAGCCACTCCTCTCGCCGAAATGGCCTCTGAACCGCATTGCCATCTGGTGTCGGAGGACCGACTCGAAACTTAGCTCCACGCCCCTCGCGTACTAGCCAAGAGGGTGGTGCTCACGCGTAGCCTCGATATGGGCGGTCGTGGCCCAAACGAGTTCGGGCGCACCGCCGCTGACACCTCATCCCCCTGCACATCTACTCCTGCCGAAGCGTGGATAACATCGATTGCCTCAACGACCAGGAGGAATGATGGTTACACGCCCTGTTGGTAGAAAGCGGGAGGCTGCAGCTGACAGCGGGCGTTCCCCAAGTGACTACGTCGTTCCCGTGGTTCACGTCCACTTGCCTGAACCTGTCGTGAAGGCTGGCTTCTACGGTGGGCTGGCTACGGCGGTGGCAGTGGGCGCGCTCGACTGGCCGCTTGTTCTGCTCGCCGGCGTGGGTGTGGCGATGGCCCGCCACCGGCGCGCTTGACAGACCGCCTCCTCTGATCCCCCACCATGGCGTTGCCCATAGGTTGCGGTAAGGGAAGCCTTCACCCAGAATTCGCCCCAATGTCGGCTGGATGCGGCCTGGCGTTCATTTCACTTCCTTACCATCAACCTCACCAGTCACGCAGGGTCGCGACAGGAGGGATCGGGTGGAAGTCATTCTGGAGCGGTTGCTCGTCGAATTCCTGGCCATCGCTGTGCAGCTTGCGCTTTGGCGTCTGCTGGAGTGGGTCAGCTCCAGCGCCCGCGCCAAGCCCGTGCCTTCGACGACCGTCTGACCACCTTCACAGGGCGGCCGGCCCAGCACAAACCGGCCGGTGAACCCACTCAGGCTGCTGCGTGAGGGCGCGGCGGTGCCCGGCACGGTCATCGGTGGCGCGCTGGATCGCTTGAGCCCAGGTCGGCGAAGACGCCGCTCATGGATCGGTGACGGCAAAGCTCACATTGAGGTGCGCGGGGTCAACGACCCGAAGCGCAGGAGTTTGGCCCGTGACGTGGAACGGGCGCTGCATGCCGTCGAAGGGGTGCAGTGGGCGCAGGTGAATGCGGTTGCCGGACGCGTCGTCGTCGCCTTCGACCCCGATGGCCCGTCGCCAGAAGACCTGATCGAGGTCATCGAGGGCGTGGAGGAGGTGCACGAGGTCCACAAGGAGCGTTTCCCCCACGAGCGCCCCGAGCATCCCGGCGACATCGAGCCGATACGGCGCCAGGCGGTAGCAATCGGCGCCGATGTTGTTGCGCTTAGCGGCGGCCTGTTCGGCCAGCTGCTGCGGGTGACGCCGATCCCGGCCGAGCTCGGTTCACTCTTGGCCCTGGCGGAGAACGAGCCTCGCTTCCGGCACTTCCTCGAGCAGCACCTTGGGGTGGCTCTCACCGACCTCGGGCTCGGAATTACAAGTGCCTTTGTTCAGTCGCTGTCCCAGGGTCCACTTACCTTGGCGACCGACATCAGCCACCGCGCCAACCACTTAGGCGAGCTGCAGGCCATGCGTCGCGCGTGGGAGCGCCGAGAGGCAGATCTCTGCAACGCACCACACGACGAGTCCATCGGCGCGATGAGCTTGCCAATGCGCGAAGCTCCACTCGGCAGAGGTCCCGTGGAGGGGTTCGCGGACATCTCGAGCGCGCTCAGCGTTGTCGGAGCCGCGACCACTCTCGCCCTGACGGCCAGCCCGAGACGCGCCGGAGGTATTGTGACAGCCGCTGTGCCGAAAGCGGCGCGTCACGGGCGCGATGCGTTTGCCGCTCGGCTCGGACGCGAGCTCGCTGCACGCGACGTCATCGTGCTTGACAGTGAGGTCCTGCGCCGGCTCGACCGCGTCGACGTGGTCGTGCTCGACGCTGCGGTGCTGACCACGGGGCGGGTCGCGCTAGGCGCGGTGGAGGCGGTGGGCGATCTAGAGGTAGCTGCAGTCGGTCTCAAGGCGCTCGAGCTCTTCGACCCGGCGCGGCCTTCCCGTTTGGTGCGGCGCGGCATCTGGAGGGTGGCGCCGATTGCGTCGATCGACGCGGAGCTGCCGGTCGGGACTGCTGCGCGGGTGCGAGCACTAGGGCGCGGCCGGCCCGGCGTGCTCGGCGTCACCCGAGCCGGCGTCCTCGTCGGTCTCATACCTCTCGAAGTGGAGTTGGATCCCCTGGCCGATCCCCTTGCCCACTCCGTGCGCCGGGGTGGCCGCCAGCTTCTGGTCGCAGGGATGCGCAGCCGACTGCGAGAGCGGCTCGCCGCCGACGGCCTGGTCGCCAGCGGTAGTCGTCTTGCGGCCACCGTGCGCTCGTTGCAGAAGGCCGGTCACGGCGTGCTCCTCGTGTCGGGCGGCACGGCACACGCAGCGTTGCGCGCGGCCGACGTCGGAGTCGGCGTCGACGGTCACGGTCGCCATCCGCCCTGGGGTGCCGCTTTGCTGACACGTCCCGGTCTCGCCGACGCACACCTCGTGATCGAATCCTTGCCGGTGGCGCGTTCGGTCAGCACACGCAGCGTAGCCCTGTCAGCAACAGGCTCAGCAGTGGGCGCCGCATGGTCCTTTGTGGGCCCTGCTTCGAGCGCCTCCCGGCGAGCGGCCGTGCCGGTAAACGTGGCCGCGCTCGCCGCCCAAGCGGCAGGAACCATGGCCGCAGCATCGTTGGGTCGGCGTCCCGCGCCCGCGCCGACATCGGAGATCGCCTGGCACGCCATGACACCTGAGGCTGTGCTCCGTGCACTCGGTTCGTCGCGTCGAGGCCTCTCGGTCGCCGAAGCGGCGCGACGCCACGCGGAGCTGTTTGCCGAAGGATCACCGCGTGTCTCGTTCAGCCGGGCAGTGGCGAGCGAACTCGCCAACCCTCTGACACCGGTGCTGGCGGTGGGTGCCGGGCTCGCGGCTGCGGTCGGTTCGGTCACAGACGCCGGGCTTGTCGCCGGGGTCACCGCTGCCAATGCCCTCATTGGCGGAGTGCAACGAGTCCGCGCCGACAGGTCGATCAACAAGTTGATGTACGCCATGACGACACATATCGACGTGCGTCGAGGCGGTCGCGTCAAGGAAATGGAACGGATCGGTCTGGTGCGCGGTGATGTGCTCGAACTGAAGGCGGGCGACATGGTCCCCGCCGACTGTCGCATCCTCGACACCCTCGGGTGCGAGGTCGACGAGTCCGCCCTCACTGGTGAGTCCTTCCCGGTTCTAAAGCACGCTCTGCCCGTTACCGGAGCGACACTGGCCGAGCGCACCTGCATGCTCTACGAGGGTTCGGTGATCGCAACCGGCACAGTTCTCGCAGCGGTCGTGGCCGTTCGGGACCAGACCGAGGTCGGTCGTAGCCTTGCCGACGCGCCCGAGCCCCCAGCGAGCGGGGTAGAGGCCAGGCTGTCCGCCCTCACGAAGCTGACCGTACCCGCGACCGTGGCGAGCGGAGCCGCAGTCACGGGCATGAGCCTTCTGCGGGGCCGTTCACCACGTGCCGCGGTGAGCTCCGGTGTCAGCCTGATGGTCGCCGCGGTACCCGAGGGGCTGCCCTTGCTGGCCACGGTCGCTCAACTCGCCGCCGCGCACCGGCTCGCGGAGCGCGGGGCACTGGTCCGCAACCCGCGGACGATCGAGGCGCTCGGACGCGTCGACGTCTTGTGCTTCGACAAGACCGGCACGCTGACAGCCGGGCAGATCGCTTTGCAGCGGGTGTCCGATGGCTACACCGAAGATCCGATAGGCGATATGTCGCCCCGGTCCGTGGCAGTACTGGCCGCAGCCCTCCGGGCCAGCCCCGCCGACGATGGCGACGACCTTCCGCACGCAACCGACCGTGCGGTGCTCGAGGGCGGCAACGCTGCGGGGGTGGAGGCGGGCGACGGGCTCGGAGGTTGGAGGCTTCTGGGTGAGCTCGCCTTCGAACCGGCACGTGGCTACCACGCCGTCGTAGGCGACAGTCCGAGTGGCTCACGGGTGTCAGTCAAGGGCGCGCCCGAGATCGTGTTGCCGCGCTGTACCACCTGGCGAGCGCCCGATGGCGTGACCGCCATTGACCGCCGAATACGACTACGGCTCGATGCCGAGGTGGAGCGCCTGGCGAGCCAGGGACTACGGGTGCTAGCCGTGGCCGAGCGGCCGGCATTGGCGAGCGCCGACCTTGCCGATGAGCGAGTCAGCGACATGGAACTGTTCGGTTTCCTCGGCTTGGCCGACGGGGTGCGCCCGACAGCCGCCGCGGCAGTGGCTGACTTGCGCTCGGCCGGCGTGTCGGTCGTCATGATCACCGGCGACCATCCCTCGACGGCCGCTGCAATCGCCGAGGAGCTCCATATCTTGAATGGCGCGCCGGTGATCACCGGAGCAAACCTCGACGCGTGGGACGATGACGAGCTTGGCGCCGTCTTGGGCGAGGCAACGGTGTTCGCCCGCGTCACCCCGACCCACAAGATGCGCATCATCCGCGCCTACCAGCGAATCGGCCGTACAGTCGCCATGACGGGCGACGGTGCCAACGACGCCCCTGCCATCCGTCTCGCGCATACAGGAATCGCCCTCGGCGACCGAGGTTCGCCCGCGGCACGCGAGGCGGCGGACCTGGTCGTGCTCGACGATCGCATAGAAACGGTCATTGACGCCATCGTGGAGGGCCGCGCCATGTGGGCCTCCGTGCGTGACGCGCTGGCCATCCTTATCGGGGGAAACCTGGGAGAGGTCGGGTTCGTCCTCGCCTCTACCGCGATCGCTGGGGCTTCGCCGCTCGGGGCGCGCCAGATGCTGTTGGTGAACCTGCTCACCGACATGCTGCCGGCGATGACAATCGCCTTGCGTTCTCCAGCGCGGCGCTCACCGGAGGAGTTGCTTCACGAGGGACCCGAGGCGTCCCTTGGTGGTTCTCTAGCGGTCCAGATCGCTCTGCGCGCCGCAACCACGGCTGCCGGGGCAACGGGCGCATGGCTGCTTGCCCGACCAACGGGAACCTCGCGGCGTGCCAGCACGATCGCACTGGCGGCGTTGGTTGGCACCCAGCTCGGGCAGACGGCCGTTATCGGGGGCGCGAGCCCGGTTGTGCTGACATCGACTCTGGTGTCGGCTGGCGTGCTCGTGGGGATCGTCCAGACGCCTGGACTGAGCCACTTCTTCGGGTGCACCCCGATGGGGCCGGTTGGGTGGGGAATCGCCGTCGGCAGCGCGGCCGTCGCAACCGGGTCCGCGGTAGTGGCGCCGTGGGCGGTCAGGCGCCTTCTCCAAAAGCCGTCGCCATTCAGCGGCGCGGAGTGAGTCTCCTCGTGGGGCGACGTCACGATCTGGCGGCCTTCCATGAGCCGTGGCCCACGGACCGGCCGTCGTGCTGCCTCTGCCAGCTGCCGGACATGGAGTTGCCCGAGACCGAGATCGAGCCCGAGTAGGTGATTGCATCAGAGCCGACGGTGCCGAAGCGGATGGAGGTGCCTTGGGCGATCCCGTGGATGCTCTTGGGTTTCTTGAACGACGAGATCATGATCGTGCCGCTCAAGTTCTTCCCAGACTGCTGCCACGTCAGGCTGAACGTGCCGCTGGAGGTGCCACTGTAGGTCCCCGACCACTTCCCTGACAGAGAGCCATGCTTGGCCGCGGGGGCGGCATGGTTCGGGGCCGAAGCCCAAGTGGAGTTGCTCCAACCAGGAGCAAGCGCAACAAGCGCGGCCACGGCGGTAGCGAGGGCCAGCCTCGCTGCAATGGGCAGACGCCAGGACATCTGATACCCCTTCGGACCAAAGCCGTCAAAAGGGCGGCGCACCTTCTTCTCAGCAAATCCCTACGCTAGCCCCGCGGTTGACCTTGCACGACGTGTAACGCAGAGCCATCTGGCTCAATGCTTCAGGCGCCGCGCCCTGCCCGCACAGGCGCCGCGCCGCGCCGCCGCGCACGGGTCCCGATGATGCCTGGAGCGTCCACTCCCCTACCGGCGGACCCAGACCTTGCGGGTGTCCGAGATGCTGAGATCACACCTCACCTATGAGCATCATCATGGTCATGGGGTCGACTGGCGGTTCGACGAACCCATAATGGCTGCAGAAACTCTTGGCTTCCTCGTCCTTGGCGTGGACCGCGCCAGCCGAACTCCGACGGTCCCGGCCACCTCGATTGCCTCGAACATGAAGTACTTGAGGAGGCCGGCACCGCCGTCATCCTCGGGCAGCTGGGGCTCTACTGCGCCAGGTGGAACGGCACGCTGGTGACGACCACTCCGGGTAGAGCGCGCAGAGCGTGACGCAGTCGGGGGGCGACCCGCTCGTGCAGGAGCGCGTGCCACCAGTGCCGGTCCACAATCTCTGGGACGGTAACTGTCAGCGTCAGATCGGGGCGCTGGCGGTGCAGGGTCCAGATGTAGTTGA
This sequence comes from Acidimicrobiales bacterium, assembly GCA_052146595.1. Lineage (GTDB taxonomy): Bacteria > Actinomycetota > Acidimicrobiia > Acidimicrobiales > Bog-793 > Fen-455. The sequence goes on along the minus strand of JBKQMT010000128.1, from coordinate 12,788 downwards.
CCAGTGGGGCCACGAAGGCCCTGTGCGGCGACACCATGATCTGGAGGGGCAGGTGGTCCCCCCATGTCTGCCAGTAGTGGCGGAACTGCTCAGCTTCTCCCGGAGTCGGGCTTATGTGCAGGGCGAACACCGGCTGGCCGAGCGCGGCCGCGTAAGACAGAGCCCGCATGGTCGGCCGGTCCAGGGCGAAGACAGGGACGATGGTGAGGGCGTCGACCTGGTCGGGATGTTCCGCCGCTTCGGGTTTCGAGGCGGCTTGGGCGTCCGCCGGGGTGCCTTGCCTGTCTGCTCGCGGGCGTGGAGGTCTCGGAGCGACCCGTGGAGCGTGCGGGGTCCGGTCGAGGGATTCTCCCGGTACCAGCACCAGCGCCTGCTTGGTGACCTCGTAGTACCGACGGGTGCGTAGGGCGGTCACGACGATCAGTCCGATGAGGACGATTGCTATCCAGGCGCCCGAGGTGAACTTGGTGACGGCCGCGACGACGAACACGATGCCCGACAGCACGGCGCCAGTGGCATTGAAGAGCAAGCTACGGCGCCAATGGGGCTGGTCGCGGTGACGCCGCCAGTGCACGACCATGCCTGTTTGGGAAAGGGTGAAAGCCAGAAACACCCCGACCGCGTACAGCGGTAGCAGGGTGGCCGTATTGCCGTGGAGGGCGACGTAGATCGCTGCGGAAGCGGCGGACAACAACACGATGCCGACACTGAACGTGAGCCGGTCGCCGATGTGCAAGAACGAGCGCGGTGCCTGTTGGTCGCGAGCCATGAGGAACAGAACCCGCGGGAAATCGTTGAACGAGGTGTTCGCCGCCATTAGCAGGACCAATGCGGTCGCCGCTTGGATGAAGTAGTAGACCGGCCCGTTACCGAAATCCAGGTGGGCCAATTGGGACAGCATGGTTTGGCCGGCCCGTGGCACGACCCCGGACACCTTGGCGACCGCCACGATGCCAGCGAACATGCTGATCAGCAGCCCGATCATCCAACCGAGCGTGATGCGGGCATTTCGCCACTCGACCGGTTTGAACGCCGGCACTGCGTTCGAGATCGCTTCGATACCTGTCATGGCGGTGGCGCCCGAGGAAAAAGAGCGCAGGACGAGAAACACCCCGACGCCCTGAACAGCGGCCAGGTGGCGTACCGGGACCGGGTGGAAACCCCGGCCGGCCGCATCCACGAGGCCTGCGATGACCAGTGCGGCGATCGCCACGATGAAGGCATATGTCGGTATGGCGAACACCGAGCCTGCCTGACGCACGCCTCTCAGATTCACGATCAGCAGGACGGCGATGACGACGACGCCCATCACCACGGTCGCTGACCGCAGGGAGGGAAAGGCGGACGTGATGGAGGCAATACCCGAGGCTATGGAGACGGCGACAGTCATGATGTAATCGATGAGCAGGCCGGCCGCCGCCACGAGGCCGGCACCGCGGCCGAGGTTCTGACCAGCCACGATGTACGAGCCTCCGCCTTGAGGGTAGGCCCGGATCGTCTGCCGATAGGAAGTCCCCACGGCCAGCATCAGGAAGACGATCGCGCCGGCGACCGGAAGGGAATAGGAGAGCCCAGCGGTGCCTGCCAGGATCAGCACTGCGAGCATCGCCTCCGGCCCGTAAGCGACAGAGGATAAGGCGTCCGCTGACAACACAGGAAGGGCGACGAGCTTGCGCATCCGCTCCGTCGCGATCGCACTGGCATCCAGCGGTGGTCCGAACAACGCCCTTCTCAACGTCTGGCCGAATCGTCCCACTGCGGTGGGCGGCGCCTCGGCCGCGCTCGTGGTCCATATCGGGGGCAACTGCCCGTCGCGTCCCGCCACGGGAACGAGCCGGGTCACGAGGGTCGGGCGCAACTCGCTCGCCGTGGGGTACGTGCCCAACTCCGGATCCACCGGCAAGGCATGTCGCCACACGGGCGGACCGACGGCCGACCGGCCCCACGCCTCTCCGACGTCACGCAGGACCGCAAGCTCACTTTCGTTCAGGACGGGGAACAGCGCCTCAGGCCGCGGTGAGCCTGCAGGATAGTCCTGCTCGTCGATGCCCCGGCCCTCAGTGCCCGTGGTCTGTTGCGCCGTGAAGTCCTCCCGTTCCGGCCGGTGACCGCTCACTCCGCCGTCTTCCGGTGCTTGCCGGCCGGGGGGCATGAGACGTGAAGCTACTCCTTGCCCGGCATTCGTGCGCTGTTCTCGGGCTGCGGTTGGAAAAGGGCCGCCCGACGCTCTGCCTGGTGCTAGGTGTTCTATCTCGCTGAGGTGCTACCGGCGATTGAGGTACCAGTCATTGCTATTTGCGGCGTTCGTCGTTGGTGACGTGCTCCCTCGCGTCGCTTTCACCGTCAATGATGGACCGGTGGGACTTGGAGCGGTTGGGTCGACCCATCGCCAGAGGTACGGCCGATTATCGGTGGCTGTGTCGCTCTTCCATACGGGTTTGATCAGGCGGGAGCTGTTCCGATTGCTTGAGAACGAGCCGTCAAGGACTTGACGGACCATAGGAGCGTCGGAGGCGCGAATGCGCTACAGCGAATGACGTCATCTCCACGAGGACCAGGTTTCGCGACTTCTCTGCTGCGAACGCGACGGAACTCCTGGTCCGCAAATCGTGCCGACCAGTGTCACCCGCCAATTGTGTGTGGAACTGATCAAAGGGTGACGGTGGTGACCCGCCTGGGCAAAGGTGAGCCGGCTTGGCACGGCGGAGGGTGTCCTCGAGAGCGCGTCGTCGCAGCATAGGCTCCCGAGCAGCACCAAACGGTGCGTGTCGATCTCGCTCACATGGCCTCTTTGGGTTCAGGATCCGGAGCGCCCCACGGGAGGGTCCCTGAAATCCAGTGCGTGATGACCTCGCGTTGGTCGTTGTCGTGGAGATGGCTCGGTGGCTGCGCGAATGTCGCATATGGCCGACAGCGCAGGACGACGCGTCGCTCCTCGGCAGCCCTGGTCTCGACGATGGGACGAGCTTCGTCGCCGAGCGGCTCGCCCGACATCCGACCACCGACAGCCATCATGACGTCAACGACCAGCTTCATGTCTCGGTCGACCGTCGCGTTGGCGTAGACCTGCAGATAGGCGAATGGCCAACGCTCATCGAGGACGCAGAGGCTCACCTTTGGGTCCCGCTCTACTGCTCGGGCCTTGCCTCGATCGGCCATCGTCGAGACCAGGAGTTCATCGTCGTCGGTGGGAATGTAATGGACGACCGACATTGCTGGGCCGTCTCGGAGGCGGCGGTAGCCGAACACGCACGTGCGGTGTGTTCGCACGAAGGCACGGCGCTCCGAGGGTAACAAGTCTCGGTCGGTGGGAGCCGTGAACGGCTCTGTCGCGAGTGGTAACAGCATGCTGTCGGTCTCCTTTGTCAGTGCGCATCGCATCGCATCGCATCGCATCACACCATATGCACGCCGGGCCCGGTGTAAGCCCCCGCACCATGTGCGGTAAAGTACGTCACGTACGTGACGTACGGGAGGAAGATCAAGCCATGCCGGCTCTCGCATTCGACAGCTACAGCGAAGGACGCGCGCACTTCAAGGAGCTGCTCGACGCGGCCGAGAGTGGCCGTCCCGCGCTCGTTCGCAGAGATGGCAACCCATCAGCCGTTGTCGATGCCGAGCGGTTGCGGACGCTGCTCACCGATTCACTCGCCGTCCACCCCTCGGTGGTCGCGGAGGCGGGAGGATGGTCGGTCTTCATCCCCGGCGTTCCGGTCGCAGCTGATGGAGCTTCGTTCGACGAAGCGCTCGAGGAAATGGTCGGCGCGCTCCGGGAGTACGCAGAGGACTGGCAGGACCACCTGCTCAACGCACTCAACCACCGAGACAACTGGGCGCTCGTGCAGCTCGTGTCCTTGAGCGAGGATGACCAGCTGAAGAACTGGCTGGTGGGCGCCTCGGCGTGAGCGATTGGCCGACCCCGACTCGAGCTGACCACGCGCGGTTCTGCGAGAACGAGGGTTGGCGAGTGATCCGCGATTCGCTAGACAGGACGGGCACTCATCACCTGACCCACGAGATCGACCTTCCGGACGGGCGAACACTTCGGACCCGTGTCTCCCGTCCCCCTGATCGCACTGGCTATGGACCATCGATCTGGTCACACATCCTGCGCGACCAGGTGGCCGTGAGCGGAGCTGAGTTCTGGGCCTGCGTTCGCGGTGCCGATAGACCCGATCGTGGCCACCCAGCTTCTCCACCTGAGGCAATCCCTGGCGAGCTCGTGTACCTCCTGATCCACCGCGTTGGGGTCGGCGAGGATGAGGTGGCCGGGATGTCGAGGGAGCAAGCCATCGAGCGGCTGAACGTCTACTGGAGCGTCGGCGGATAGCGGTGTCCGATCCTCACTGGTAAGAGGGTGCGGAACATCTCAGCCACGGCTACGACTCAGCCAGGGCTACGACGACGACGGCAACGTCACCTCGATCACCAGCGAGGGATGGGGCATGCGCCCGTGCCTTGGACGGTCGCCCCACGCTGGCGACTCCCCTCTTGTGACTTGCCAGCGGTGCTTCGGTCGCGCCGTTGGCTCGCGTCAGCGCGCTTTTCCGGGCTTGGAGGACAGTGCTCGCCGGAGCAAAGCGAGGCCGCTGTCGGAAGGCACGCTGATGCGAACTGTCCCCGGCAGCCCCAGGACACTGCCTGGCCGGACTTCAATGCCGTGAGAAGCGAGATGCGCGACAAACGCGAGTTCGTCCGGTACCTCGACGAGGACGAAATTGGCTTGAGAAGGCACAGCGAGGTACCCGGCTTGCTGGACGAGACAGGTCACCTCGCCACGCAGTCTCAGGACATGGTCACGAACCCGCTGTCTATGTGCGTTGTCCCTCACTGCGGCCAAGGCGGCGGCCTGTGCGAGAGCTCCTACCGAGAACGGCGGGCGGATCTTCCGAAGGGTGGTGACTACGTCACGACTTGCGACCATGTAGCCGACGCGTAGGCCTGCGAGCGCGTACACCTTGGACAACGTACGTAGGACGACCACGTCACCCTCCCGTGCGAGTGGCATGACGGTTGTTTGCTCGGGATCGTCGGTGAAGTCGATGTACGCCTCGTCCACGACAACGAGGGCAGCGCGGCTCAGCTCCACAAACCCCTCGATCTCGGCCCGGGAGTGCGCCGTGCCGGTTGGGTTGTGCGGATTGACGATGTAGGCGACGTCGGCCTCCACCTGGGACATGGCGTCTAGGTCGTGCGCCCAATCCTTCAGAGGCACCTTGTTCAGTCGTGCGTCGACGACGAAGGTGCTGATCTCGTCGATCCGGTACGGCGGGTCAGCGCAGACTGCGCGACCGCCATGTGCAAGAAACGCCCAGGCGAGCAGGTAGATCAACTCGTCGGACCCGTTACCCACCAGGATCTGGTCAGGGTGCACCCCATGCTGGGATGCGAGCTCCTTACGCAACTCGTCAGCGAGCGGGTCAGGGTAACGGTGGACTCCGCTCAGGGCTGCGGAAACAGCGACCGCGACCTCAGGGCTCGTACCGATCGGAGACTCGTTCGAAGCCATCGAACCGTCGGAGTTCAAACTGGGTCGGCCCGGTTCATAGGGATGAACCCGATTCAGCCATGGTCGCGCGCGCACGGTCACCGGATACTCCTTCCGCCGAGCCCGTCGACCATCTCGCCGCGGCCCGACGAACTCTCGACAGCCCGGGAAACGATTATGGCCCGATCACGCACCGGAGCGGCGATACGCGAGGGCTCCTCACCAGCGAGCGTAATGGCGTCATCGACGACTCCGATCGAGTCGGGACCGCCGAGCGTGCCGAGGTCGCGGACCGACTTTGTCGCCTCTTGCGCGAGCAAACGCGCATGGCTAATCTACAACCGTATGGTTGTAGATCTACCACTGACCGAAGCGGAGTTCGACCGGATCTTCCACGCGCTCGCCGACGTGACCCGGAGGGACATCCTCGGCCGTGCGATCCGCAGTGACGAGTCGGTGTCTGCCTTATCCCGGCACTACTCGATCAGCCTCACCGCGGTGCAAAAGCACATCGCGGTGCTGGAAAGGGCGGCGCTCGTCACCAAGGAGCGGCGCGGGAGGGAGCAGATCGTGCACGCCAACGGCCCCACGATTGCGAAAGCGATCGCGCTCCTCGACCAGTACGAGGCGCTGTGGATCGACCGAGTCAACCGAATTGCCGACGTCCTCGCAACAACCGATGGAGGAGAACAGCCGTGACCATGATCAGCGCCACCAAGGACCCCGAGAACCTCACCCTGACCCTCGTCGCCGAGTTCGACGCCACACTCGAGCAGGTGTGGACGGTGTGGGAGGACGCGCACAAGCTCGAACGGTGGTGGGGGCCGCCATCGTGGCCGGCCACCTTCACCCGCCACGACTTCGTCGTCGGCGGCGAGTCCCGATATCACATGACCGGCCCCGACGGCGCGACCCACAGCGGCTACTGGCTGATGCAAGCGATCGACAAGCCGAACCGGATCGCCTTCGCGAACGGCCTTGCTGGACCCGACGGCGAGCCGACGCCCGAGATGCCGCCGATGTCGGGATACGTGACGTTCGAGGCGATCGGGACACGCACGAAGATGACCGCGGTCTCGCGCTTCGTCGATCTCGCGCAGATGGAGATGATGCTCGGTATGGGTATGGCCGAGGGGATGACCCAGGCGATCGGCCAGATCGACGGACTCCTGGCACGGGCATCAGCCTGAGCCAACAACGACACCACGAGACAGAAAGGACAGCCGATGCCCCGAGTCAGCACCTACCTCAACTTCATGGGGAATACCGAGGAGGCGTTCAACTTCTACAAGTCCGTGTTCGGCACCGAGTTCCTCGCGCCGATCTCCCGGATGGGCCACATGCCCCCCTCCCCCCGGCCAGCCCGAGCTGTCTGAGGCCGAGAAGGAGATGGTCATGCACGTTGAGCTGCCGGTCCTGGCGGGCCACGTCATCATGGGGACCGAAATGCTCGAGTCGCTCGGCCATGAGCGCCGGCTCGGCAACTCGATGACGATCAACCTCGAGCTCGAGGACCGCGCCGAGACCGAGCGACTGTTCAAGCTCCTGTCCGATGGCGGGAGCGACCAGTTCGGCCCCATGAACATGCCCTGGGGCGCGTACTGGGGGACCTGCGCCGACCGGTATGGGACCCGGTGGATGTTCAACTGTCCGAACCACCCGGCCGGGTAGCCTCAGAGCCGGTCGACGCTCGCCTGCACCAGCCAGTCGGGATAGTCACGCGACCTTCGGAGCCCAGGCTCGCCCCGCACGAAGTGAAGCAACTACTGGCAATAGGACGCGGTTCTGGAAATGACGCCAATTTTCGTCGGTCACGCACACACGAACAGCCGTCGTTCCGTCGCCAGCGGTGGCGCCTGATTGGGCGATCCGTGCCCGCGTGTTGAATCGTTCGTCTCATTCGCACTCGACCGTCCCAAGACGAGACGGACCACCGCGGTGTTAGGACGGCGATTCGTGTGCCGGCCGCCCAAGCGCGGCAGAGGTCTTCGGGATGGGGGTTGCCCTGATGATCGAAGCCATCTTATTGAACTTGGTGAACTGGTGGCCGTCACTGGCCATCATTGCCAAGTGCTCGACGACGCCCGCCTCGTCTGTCAGGACCTGAATGTCTGCGGATCGCGGCGTGCCTACGAGACGATTTGCACTGGTTCGCGGGTGCGCAAATGCGGGCCCAGGCGAACTGACTGCCCACGAGAAGGGTCGCCGTTGTGTCGGGTGTAGGCGACGGGGACGGCGTATCGACGCCCAGATCTGCGGCCCATCACATAGTTGGTCATGAGACGCGTGCCCACCGCCCGGGGACAACAGCGGTACGCGCACAACCCGCGGATCACCACGTTCACCAACCATGCCCGAGAAGCCGAGATCCAACGTCGCCGATGCGTGTTGCCGGACCACCCTAGGTTGGTACCAGACTGGTATCATAGGGTCATGGCGTTGACCGTCCGCACCGATGAACAAATGGAGCAGGCACTCGATGCGCTCGTCGAGACCGAGGGGGTCTCGCGTCAGGAAGTGATCCGGCGCTCGATCCTCGACCGCTACGAGCGCACCGTTCATGCTCGGCGCGTCGCGGAACGCACGAGCCGGCTGAGTGCGCGCTGGGGGGACGTGCTCGACCGGCTCGGGCGGTCGTGAGGGGGACGGAGCATCTCGACCTCGAAGACTTGCTCTCAATGGTACGAGCACTCGGGATCGGGCCTGTTCGTGATCTCGGGCTGCTCGACTCCGCGGTAGCGCGGCCGCGTGCCAGCGCGTTCGCAGAGGACGCCTACCCGACGATCGAGCTGAAGGCGGCCGCGCTCCTACACTCCCTGGCGCGTAACCATCCTCTCGTGGACGGGAACAAGCGGCTCTCCTGGCTGGCGGTCGTCGTCTTCCTCGACCTCAACGGCTGCGAGGTGACCCTGAGCGACGAGGAGGCCTTCCAACTCGTGATGGACGTAGCCTCCGGCGACATCGAGTTGGACGAGATCGTTCGCCGTCTTCAGGTCTCAAGCACGTCCTGAACGCCAACCAATACTCTGGGGTTTCCGGTCGGCGTGCCGCTGGGGGTCAGCGCCCCCCGGACACGAGCCGCCGCGGGCGCGTGGACCTGGAGCGCGTCGGAGGAGGGATTTTCCCACATACGACGCGCGAGACGATCTGGGATCTGGCCGCTTGACTAGGGCTTCTTCCTCAGTTCTCCGGCTCACGCCGAGGCCGCAGGGGTCTACGCTCCCCCTACCTGCGGACCCAAACCTTGAGGGTGTCCGCGTCGAAGTTCTGCGTATGCCGCATCTTGTAGCAGATGTGCTACAATCGGAGCATGGCTGAAGTTGCTTCCCGCGAACTACGAAACGACACCCGAGGGCTGCTGCGACGTGTTGAGGCCGGAGAAGACGTCGTGATCACCGTCGACGGCCGACGGGTTGCAGTGCTGCGGTCAATCGGCTCCCGGCCAAGATGGGTGCCGCGGGGTGAGTTCGTGCACCGTTTTTCGGGCCGACAAGCAGACGCCGCCCTGGCCGAGGACCTCCGTCAGCTAGCTCCCGACACGACCGACGACCTGCGTTGAGCCGAGGCATAGCCGACACCAGCATCTTTATTGCTAGGGAGTCCGGACGTCCCCTCGTCGAAGACGACCTACCCGACGAGTTGGCCATCTCCGTAATTACGATCGGCGAGCTGCGCGCGGGGGTGTTAGCCGCCGTCGACGTCGAGTCACGCGACAGGCGGCTGGCGACATTGAGCGAAGCGCTGACCCTCGATCCCCTACCCATCGACCAGGCAGTCGCCGAGGCATGGGGGCTGTTACGCGTTTTCCTGCGCGACATGGAAAAACGCATACCGGTGAACGATTCCTGGATCGCCGCGACGGCCATGTCTCTAGGAGTACCGGTCGTAACCCAAGACGAGGATTATGTCGAGGTGCCCGGACTTAGGGTGCTCAGGGTCTGAACCAGGAGGAACGTCCACGAGAAAGCGTGCCCGAGGGGGGACTTTCCCACATACGACACGCGAGACGATCTGGGACCTGGCCGCTTGAGGAGGCCTTCTTCCTCAGCTTTCGGCTTACGACGAGGCGCGCATGGGTCCAGATGATGCCTGGTCCGTCCGCTCCCCTACTGCCGGATCCAGACCCTGAAGGTGTCCGAGAAGCCGAGATCACACGTCGCCGATGAGCATCATCATGGTCATGGGGTCGACCGGCGATTCGACGAACCCATAATGCCGGTAGAAGCTCTTGGCTTCCTCATCCTTGGCGTGGACCAGCACCAGCCGAACCCCGACGGTCCCGGCCACCTCGATGGCCTTGAACATGAAGTGCTTGAGGAGCGCGGCACCGAGACCCCGCCCCTTGTGCTTGGCGTCGACGGCGATGCGGCCGAGAAGGATGGCAGGCAGTTCCTCGGGTTGGTTGCGACCGAACTTCTTCGGAGCCGATGACCGCAAGACCGACGCTGTTGACGGAGCATAGAAACCGACGACCCGTTGCGTCTCGATCTCTATGACTACCCACGTCCTGCTCGTGCCATCGGACTGGTTGCCCAGCGAATGGCGGACCAGCCAGTCATTCAGCGCCGGCTTGCCGCAATCGAACCCGGTCAGGACGTGCTCGCTCGAGAGCAGCTGCGGCCCGGCATAGGTCACCGGGCTAGGTCTGCTCAAGCACCGAGGAGCTGGACAGAAGCTTGGCCATTTGTGGAGGCAAGTTTGGCGGAGCGGAAATCAGTGCCTGAAGCTCTTTCCAAGCAGCGTCGTCCACCATGAACACCCGTCGATCGGCAAGGTCCATCTCAGCCGCCTCGACAGCGTGCCGGAGCACGTAATCGCTTGCCGATTCGCCTCGGGCCTCTGCTGCACGACGCAGGATGGCGTCCTGGGCAGGAGTCAAACGCAAATTGAGACGTTCGGTCTTGACGGCCATGAGGACATTGTACACCGTTTGACGTACAACCGGACGTGTAGGAGCTGAAGGGCACCAATTCACCGATCAGACCGTTGAGCTACCACTCTTCGGCATTCAGCAGTCGACCACCACGTACGGTCGCCCTGCCGTTGTCGTCGTCAGGCGGTCTCCGACTGAAGAATCTCGGCGACCGGCCTCCGGGCACCGATGCGGGCGGGAATCGCCGTCAGCACCGCCACGACGACGAGCGTGACGATGAGCACGCCAAGGAGTGCTAGTGCAGAAGGCACCGTCGAGCCGTGTCGCCCGACCGCGTCGTACAGTCCGACGCCAACGGGCACCCCGAGGATTGCGCCGGGAAGGGCAGGAAGCAGCTGAGCCACGACGAGCGCCCACCTGACCTGGGCGGGCGAAGCGCCCAGGGCACGCTCGATCGCGGAGGCGTGCCGCGCGTCCTGCACTGTCGCCCACGTGACGAGGACGGCGTTGACGAGCGCCAGCAGCACGAGAGCGACGGTGAACACGAGCATCACGTCCATGCCCCGCTCCCATAGAGGGTCGCCAGGCCCCGAGAACCGAAAGAGGCCGCCGAGGCCTCCCGATGTGTCCAACGAGTTGGCATGTTCCCGGAACATCAGCACGGCGACGAGCGACCCGACAGTGATGGCGAGGCTTGCTGCGCTCAACACCGCTCTGCGCCGCCGACGGCTGGCGAGTCGCATGCCAAGGAGGATTGGAACGGGAAACCGGGAGGAGAGCGCGATCGTCCACCCAGCGCGCCGTGGCTGGCGGGTCGCGTCGGCCAGGGCGCTGACAGTGCTCGTCCTGGAGGCCCGGATCGCCGGCACCAACGTCGCCACGATGGCCACGGCGATTGCGGCGCCGAACACGATCAGGATCGTCGATAGGTCGAGCGTTGGCGCGCCGGGCGCGCCAACGAGGCTCGCGCCAGGGTTCGTGAGGAGCGGCGCCGCCAGCCAACCGATCACGAGACCCACCGCTGCCGCGACGAGGGCAAGGGCGAGCTGCTCCGCGACAAGAACCCCGGTCACGAGAGCGGGCGTCGCGCCAACGGCCTTCAGCAACCCAACCCGTCGCGTCTGCTGCTCCATCCGGCCGCCGACAAGCAGCGCCACGCTCGCGAGGGCGAGGAGCCCTAGCAGCCAGCTCCCGGTAAGCAAGATTGTCTGCTCGATCGAGACGATCAGCCCCTCCTTCGCGGCGATCGCTTGCCACGAGATGAGAACGACCCCGCCGTGTTGATGCGCGGTGGCGAAGGTGCGTGCGGCGGACGGATCGGCGAGCTTCAGGTTGAGCGTGTAGCCGAAAGCGCCGCCGGTGATGGCGGCGAGCTGCTTAGCGGCTGCGCGGGTCACCCAGACGAGGCCCGCTTCGGGGAACCCCGATGGGTGAGCGGAGGTGTTGAGCGGCGACGGCTGGAGCGCAGCAGTGACGGCGATCCCGACGACCTCGAAGGACGGGCCGACCGCCCGCAGTGGCCCGGCGCTCGAGCCCGGCCCTCCGCCGGGACCCCCGACCGGACCCGGCCCTCCACCAGGACCGAACCCACCTCCAGCCAAGTTGTCCAGACCGACGCGGTCCCCGACCTTGAGACCGAGAAGGTTGGCGAGGCTGCGCTCGATGACCACGCCGCCGTTGCGCACCCAATGGCCGGAGGTGAGCTTCGGTTGGTCGACCGACGCGGCGGCGAGATCCCGTCCTTCGGCCATCACTGGATCGGAGTGTCCGTCGACGACGAGGTTCGGCATCGCGATCAGGTACGGCCCGCTCGACGCGACGACGCCCGGTGCGTGCTCGAGGTCAGTGAGCTGTGAGGGAAGAGTCGACTGCTGGACGGCAGCGACAACGTCAGGCCCGGCGGTTGCAGCTCTAGTCGCCGCGTACGGCGCGCTCGTCACGCCGTGCAGGGCGAGGGCAACAGTCAGCGTGGTCGTTGCGGCGGCGATGGCGACGAGGAGCAGAAGCGCTTCGGCCCGATTGCGACGAGCGTCCTTGGCAGCGAGCCGGATGACGAGCAGGAGCCTGCCCATCGGTCAGCTCCCGAGCCCAATCAGTCCGGCGAGGCTGCCTGAGGTGCCACCAGTGAGCCGTGTCTCGTCGACAAAGGCCCCGTCACGCATCGAGACGAGCCGGTCCGCCGTGGCCGCGATTCGCTCGTCGTGGGTGACAACTACGAGCGTGAGCCCGCGGGCATGCAGGTTCTCGAAGAGGCGGAGCACCTCCAAGGTGGCGGCGCTATCCAAGTTGCCGGTGGGCTCGTCAGCGAGCACTACGAGGGCATCGTTCGCAAGAGCCCGGGCAATGGCCACGCGCTGGCGTTGACCACCTGAAAGAGCCGAGGGGAGGTGACGGGAACGGTCGGCGAGCCCGACCTCCTCGAGCAGC
>JBKQMT010000127.1:0-16969 GCA_052146595.1 Acidimicrobiales bacterium | reverse complement strand
TCACAGCAAGCTACGGCGGGTTCGTGAACGGAGAGAGTTCCTCCAGCCTCACCACCGCGCCGACGTGCTCGACGGTGGCGACCATCACGAGCCCGGCGGGCAGCTACGCCTCCTCCTGCTCGGGGGCCAGTGACCCGAACTACACGATCAGCTATGTGCCCGGTTCGGTGACGGTGAACCCGGTCGCCCTCACGATCACCGCCTCGGACGCAACGACGACCTATGGGACACCGCCCGCCGTCACCGCCAAGTACTCAGGCTTCGTGAACGGCGACACGGCGTCCAGCCTCACCACCAAACCATCGTGCACCTCGACCGCCACCGGCTCGAGCCCGGTGGGCGACAACTACACGTCCTCGTGCTCGGGGGCCAGTGACCCGAGCTACACCATCAGCTACTTGCCCGGCTCGGTGAAGGTCACGCCGGCCGCCCTCACCATCACGGCCTCGAGCCCATCGTTCACCTACGGCGGGACCCCGCCCACCATCACCGCCGTCTACTCGGGCTTCGTGAACGGCGACACTTCGACGAGCCTCACCACCCAGCCGACGTGCTCGACGGCGGCGACCAGCACGAGCCCGGCGGGCAGCTATGCCTCCACCTGCTCGGGGGCGGCCGACGCGAACTACACGATCACCTACGCCGTAGGCAGCGTCACCATCAGCAAGGCCACGCCCACGGTCACCGTGAGCGGCCAGGCCGGCCAGAGCACAGGGCCGGTGACGATCTCGGTGATGGTGACCGGGCTGACGGGAGCGACCGTCCCGACCGGGTCGGTCACCGTCTCGGACGCGAGCGACAAGTGCACGATCACCACCCTCGACGCGACCGGGAGCGGCACCTGCGCCTTGATCGAGAACGTCTCGGAGAACGGTCAGTCGGTGAAGGCGAGCTATGCGGGTGACACGAACTACGCGACGGCCACCGGCACGACCACGGAGTCCGTCAGCGTGGCCGCGCCGACCGTGTCGTTGAGCGGCCCCAGCAGCGCGGTGACCGGACTGATCAACTATTACGTGACCGTCAGCGGTAAGGGGGCGTCGCCCACCGGCAGCGTGACCGTCACTGACGGTACGAACTCGTGCACGGATGCGCTCAACTCCAAGGGGATTGGCAGTTGCCAGTTCCAAGAGACAACGGGAACCTACGAGGTCACGGCGAACTACACCGGGGACACCAACTACAGCTCAGGGACGGCCTCGGCGACGGAGGTCGTGAACGAGACGACCACCTCGCTCGTTGCGTCCACGACCACTCTTGTCTACGGCCTGGAACAGACCGTCACCTTCTCTGTCGTCGTCTACCCACCGCCAGGCGACCAGACCGCCCCGGCCGGTGCCACCGTCGATCTCATGGCGGGAACACAGACGCTGTGCGTCACCTCGCCGCTCGCCCCCACCACCGTCACCGTCACCAACCCGGTGAGTGGGCTGCCCGTTCAGGTAATCGAGTCGACGGCGACCTGCCAGCCAGCTCCTGCCGCCATCCCCGCTGGGACCTACCAGGTTGACGCTGAGTTCGCCGGCGAGTCTGGTTCATTTGTCGGCTCGACCTCACCACCGGCGCCACTGATCGTGGAAAGTGCGCCCACAACGACGACTGTCTCGGTCTCGCGCGGCTCGACGACCTATTGGAAGGAGAGCGCCGAAACGCTGACCGCGAAAGTGAGCGAGACCGGTGCCGGCTCGTCGCTCGTCACAGGCACGGTGACGCTCAAGGCGGGTTCGACGACTCTTTGCAAGCCCACCCTCAAGAAGGGAGTCGGCACTTGCAAGCTCAGCCGTGCTCAGCTGGCCGCCGGGCCGCATCTGATAGTCGCCGATTACCAAGGATCGACAAGCCTTCTTGCTTCCTCCTCGAAGCCGCTGGCGCTGCTAGTGGCAAAGGCACTGACGACAAGCGCGTTGTCTCTGTCGCGGACCACGGCTGCCTACGGCGCCGAGCAGAGCCTGAAGTTCACCGCCCGGGTAGTGGTGCCCGCCGGGATGCCCTTCGCCGGCGGCAGCGTCGTCGTGATGAGCGGGTCGAAGAGGCTTTGCGTGATCACCCTCCTGCACGGCACGGGGTCATGTGCCCTCAGCGCCAGCGAGCTCACGGTCGGCAGTCACTCGGTCTCTGCTGACTACCAGGGATCGAAGGAGCTCCTGGCTTCGGTGTCGCCGGGAAGGACTGTGACCGTCACCAAGGCCAAAACAGGCTAGTTCCCCTCACTCCCTTCTGGCGGCAAGGCCAGGCCTCGACGGCCATGTGCCTGGCAAGTCCTCCGGCACGTTTGAACCGTGCCTTCTCGGTCTTGCGGCCATCGGGCAGGGAGCCGCCACGATCGCGTCCTGCCCGAGGAGTCCGTGCACGGCGTTCCCACGGGCATCGTCTCGTACTAGGGCCGAAAGTCCCGCCACGGCCGGGGACTCGGCCCTCAAGGCCAAGGGGTCTTCGGTCCCACGGGCGCTGGGTCTTCGGTCCCGCCGATGACGGGACTCAATCCCAGCGATGAGGGGATTTCGCCTCTGATGTGGGGATGCCCCCGTCCGGCACAGTAGGTGCAAGGCCCAGTTGGGGCGTGTGTAGGGAGGGACCAGAGATGTCGAGTGTCGCTATAGGGACACGGGGTGCCACGGACAAGAGCGCGGCGATGCCCAAGAGCGAGAATCTCAAGGTAGCCAACTGGCTGTTCAGGTCGAACTACGCCAGCGTGATCTGGCTGGTAGTGCGTGTGTGGCTTGGCTACCAGTGGCTGAACGCCGGATATCAGAAGATCTGGGGCAGCGAGAAGATGTTCTTCTGGAATGGCGGCGGCGTCGGCGTCTACGGCTTTGCCAAGAGCGGTGTGGCTGCTAACGGGACACCTATGGGTGCCGTCGGCTTCGGCTGGTGGGCAGGATTCCTGCACAACTTCGTCATGCCGAACGCGTCCTGGATCGCGAAGGCGATCTCGCTCGGCGAGGTCGCCATCGGCATCGGTCTCATCCTCGGGTTGTTAACAGGCATAGCCGCACTTGGCGCCGTGGCCCTGAACTTCACGTACATGATGACCGGCACCGCCGGTGTCAACCCGTTGTTCGCACTCGCCGGCCTTGGGCTCGTGCTGGCCTGGCGGAACGCCGGGCTCCTCGGTCTGGACAGCCTCGCCCTGCGGCGGGTCACGACCCCGGTCTCGATCGGCTCGTTCGTTCGAAAGTTCACTCGCCGGCAGCCCCCCCTTGTCGGTGCAACGGACTGACACGGCCAACGTGTAGTCCATGCTCCGGTCACCTCTAACTAAGGTGACTGTGAGAGTGCTGAGGGAGGCCCGAAAGGGCCTCCCTCGCTCGTCGTCGCCCCCTCCCTGGAGCAATTCCGGGCGTCGGGCGGCCAGGCGAGCAGACGCTCGCGGGCAGCCGAGGAACAGACACTCGTGGGCAGGGAACAGTTAGGCTGGTCACGACACTGGAGTTCTTGGAGATGGGAGGGCTGTGCCGAGAGCAGAGACGCCTCGCGCTAGCTTGCGAGTGCAGACGGTCGCGCACGCCTTCACGCGCGCCACGCTCCTCAGATACGCCGAGGCTCTTGCCCAGTCGCTCTACAACGCCCGGGCTGCCGGGCTGGTGGGCGAGACGGTGGTCGCCATCGGCGACTGCTCCGGCAAGGCCGGGCTCGACAAGAGGACCCAGGAGGCGTTGCGGGGCGTTCTCGCCGACGGTGGCGCCGAGTTCACCTACGAGCGGTTCGGGCAGAACCTCGGCCACGCCGGAGGGCAGAACCGCCTCTTCCGCCAGAACACTTCCCGGCTCCTGCTGCTGTGCAACGACGATGTCGTCGCCGGGCCGCAGGCTGTCACCGAGCTGGTCCGGGGCCTCATCTCGCGCCCGGAGGTGGGGCTCGTCGAGGCTCACCAACTTCCTTTCGAGAACCCGAAGCAGTACGACCTGGTGACCGGGGAGACAGGCTGGTGCTCGCTGGCGTGCGCGCTCACTCCCGCCAAAGTCTTCTCTAAGGTGGGCGGACTGGACGACGAGTGGTTCTTCCTCCATGGTGACGACGTCGACTATTCCTGGAGGGTGCGGTTGTCCGGTTTCCAATGCACCTATCGACCCTCCGCGCGGGTCATCCACGACAAGCGCGTGGACGCCTGGGGAGCGTTGCTTGTCTCCCGCAAGGAGGAGCAGTTGATGGTGGAGGCGGACCTGCTTCTCAGCCAGAAGTACGGAGAACCCCGTCGCTTCGGCGACGTGCTCGCCTGGTACACCGAGCGCGGGAGCCAAGCCCAGCGTCAGGCCGCCGCCGCCTTCGAGGAACGCCGGGCAGAGGGCCGCTTGCCGTCACCGGTGCCCGGCAGGGAGCGGGTGGCGTTCTTTCTCGACGGTGCCTACGCACCCCACCGCTTCGGGGTGAGCCTGGGCTCATGAGCACCACCACAGTTCTCTTGACGAGTTCGACGGCATGCGCCGGGACTGAGCAGGTAAGTCCATGAATGAGACCAACGAGCGCGGCTTCGAGGAGGGGACCGTTTACGAGCACGTGGTCGGGCTGCTCTCCAGCCACGCCCTCCACGAGGGAGTTCTCCTCGACCTCGGCTGCGGGTTCGGCCCCATCGCCTCTTCCTGCGCCAAGCTCGGCCTCGACTACGTCGGGGTCGACATCGAGCGCGATGGCCTCGCGGACCTTGCCAAGCAGGGTTTCTCCACGGCGCAGCTCGATCTCAGCCAGACCACGGTGCTCGTCGAGTTCCTCGAGAGCGTCCTCGCCGGCCGCCAGCTTGCTGCCATCACCCTGCTCGACGTTCTCGAGCATCTGGCTCATCCGGGCGATCTGCTCACAGCGCTCGCCGACATGGCCGGCAGGCATGCGGGCGCGCCGCTGGTCGTGAGCGTCTCGAATGTCTCCCACTTCGACCTGGCGGCGAAGCTGCTCTGTGGGCGTTGGGACGTCACCCCGGCCGGGCTCCTCAACGAGACCGACCTCTCGCTCTTCGCACCGGGCACACTCGAGGCCGAGTTCCGTCGCACCGGCTGGAGGGAGATCAAGGCGGACGACTTCGCCATCGCTCGTAGCGACCAGCACTTCCCCGAGACCTTGACGGCGCTCTCTGCGGGCACGCCCCTCCACGACTTCCTCCTCGGGGTGAGAACGCAAAGCGCTCCGGGCGCCCTCGTCAGCCAGTTCGTGCGGGCATACCTGCCCACGGCACCGCCCGAGCTGAGACTCGTCGGACCACCGAGCTCCCGGGCCAGGGTCGCCTTGGCTGCCTCCGAGGCTGCGTCAGCGCCGTTCCTGAGCGTGATCGTACGCACCCAGGGCCGGCGTCTCATCACCTTGGAGGACAACCTCACTTCCCTCGCCGCCCAGACCAACCGCGACCTCGAGGTCATCGTCTGCTGTCACGACACCTCTGACGCCGATTACGCGGCGGTGCTCGAGGTGATCAGACGCGTCCCCACCTGGCTTGCCGAAAAGACCCGGTCGATCCGCGTGGAGGGCGGGCTCAGGGCTCGCCCGCTGGCGGCAGGAGTGGCAGCCGCCTCAGGCCGCTACGTGGCTTTCCTCGACGATGACGACCTCGCCCTCTGCCACTGGGTGGAGGAGTTCGCCCGTCAGGTCGATCTCCATCCGGGCGCTGTCGTGCGCGCCGGCTGTGCCACTCACTCGATAGACGAGGAGCCGTGGGACTGCGGTGTCGGCTACCGCCAGACGGGACCGACCCAGACTCCGTACCCACTCGCCTTCGATCTTCTCGACCACCTGGTCCAGAACAGCACCCCGAACTGCTCGGTGGCTGTTCCGCGGAGCTGCTTCACCGATCTCGGCGTCTCCTTCGACGACGAGTTGCCGGTCCTCGAGGACTGGGACGTGCTGCTACGCGCCTCGCTGCTGTGCGGCTTGGCCAGCACGCCGGAGGTGACCTCCCTCTACCGCAGGTGGAGGCGAGGGTACGCCTCTCACGTCCTGCATTCCGAAGCGCAGTGGGAGAGCGCCAAGCAGGCCGTGCGGGGTCGGCTCGACGCCAGGCCCTTCCTCGTGCCACCGGGCACGGTGAGCAGGGTCGTAGAGCTGCAGTCAAAGCTGGTTTCGCTCACCGATGCCCTCTCGAGCTCGATGGCCCAGCTCGACCCCCTACAGCTTGACAGAGAGCAGCTGTCGACTCGGTTGGAGGAGACAGAGCAGCTGCTCGTGGCCGCCGAGCAGCGTATCGGCGAGATCACTGCCGCAGCCGAGGAGCGCTTCGCGGAGGCCTCTGCCACCGCCGACGCACGCCTCGCGGAGGCCATCGCAGACGCCGACCGGCGCCTGGCGGAGGCCGAGCAACGCGGGGCGGAGATCACTGCTGACGCCGACCGGCGCGTGGCGGAGATCACTGCCGACGCCGACCGACGTGTGGCGGAGATCACGGCTGAGGCCGACCGACGCGTGGCGGAGCTCACCACTGAGGCCGACCGACGCGTGGCGGAGCTCACCACCGACGCCAACCGGCGCGTGGCGGAGCTCACGACCGAGGCCGAGCAGCGCGGAGCCGAGGCGGCGGCTGCCGCCGACCAGCGCGTGGCGGAGATCACTACCGTCGCCGAGCACCTCGTTGCGGAGATCACTACCGTCGCCGACCGGCGCGTGGCAGAGATCACTGCCGACGCCGAGCAGCGCGTCGCCGAGATCACTACCGTCGCCGAGCAGCGCGTGGCGGAGGTCACTGCCATCGCCGACGCCAGGCTCTTCCAACGTCGCGCCTCAGACGCTCAGCTGAAGGCCGCCGTCGCCGACCGGAACGCGGCGCTCGCCCGTCTCGATGAGGTCACTTCGGAGGTCACCGCCCAGGTCACCAAGCAGGTCACCGCTCGGGTCACCGCCCAGGTCACCGCCCGGGTCACCGAGCAGGTGAGGGCAGAGGTCACCACGCACGTCGCCCAGCAGACGGCAGCTGACGTCCGGGCCGAATTCGTGGCCACCCGGAGCTGGAGAGTGACGGCGCCGCTCCGCGCGGTTACGGGCCTCGTCGCCAAGATGCGGCGGCACTCTGGCTGACCGGAGGCCACTCCGACTGACTAGAGAGGATCAGGTCGGGATCCTTCGCACCGGGGGTGTGCAGCTCTCCATGAGAGCCTCCAAACGCTTCGCCATGGCACCTGGGGACCATCGCTCTTGGATGATCTCCAGACCGCGGGTGGACAGGCGCAACCAGAGATCGTCGTCTTGGTACACGCGGGCGACGGCTTTAGCGAAGCCGCGGGCGTCGTCGGCGATGAGCACGTCCTTGCCGTCCCTGAGATCCATCCCCTCGGCGCCGAGCGAGGTCGTGACGACCGGCAGCCCGAACGCCAGCGCCTGGCCGATCTTGCCCTTCATCCCTGCGCCGTAGCGAAGGGGGGCCACGAAGACCCTCGCCGTCAGGAAGTACCTGCTCACATCCGCCAGGTAACCGGGCACCGCGACGCCGTCTCCCTCCAGGGCGCGCACCTCCGGCGGCGGGAAGGACCCGAGCAGGTTCAGGTACGGGGCGGCACCGAGGCAGTTCGTTATCTCCGGCAGGATCTCGTGCACGAGCCATTTGACGGCGTCGATGTTCGGGGTGTGCTCGTAGCCTCCGATGAAGCACAGTCCTGAGCGCGCCCGGGGATCTCGTTCGAGCTCGGCCGGCAGCTCGTGAACATTGGGCAGCACGACCACCGTGCGGTGCGGGAACTGGCTCCGCACGAAGTTGGCCTCATCGTCGGTGACGGTGGCCACGAGATCGCTCGCGCAGATGGCCGAGTGTTCCTCTTCGGCAACTCGCGTAGCCCTGCGCCGCTGCCCGACCGCGGCCGCCGGCTGGACGAAGTCGACGGACCTCCGCTCCCGCAGCGAATGCAGGTCGACCGTGTCGAACACCAAGAGCGCGTTGGGGAAGTAGTGGGTGATGGTCGTCAGCAGGTTCATGGTGATGTCCGGCCGGGAGGTCATGACGACGTCGTACATGCCCTCTCGGCCCTCCCAGGCCGCCGCCGGCCCTCTGCGGAAGTCGTGCACCTCCACCCCGAGCGCCTGCAGCTGCTCCAGGTAACGGATGTCTCGCCAGCCTCCGACGGGGTAGAAAGAGGTCGGGAATCCCGCCTCTACGAGGAGTCGGAGGATCCACCACAACCGCACGCTCCCCGAGTCCACATCGGGCTCGGGGACTTTGTGGTCGCAGATCAGGACCGTGGGACGGTCCGGTCGGCGCGTCCCGAGCGCGGCGCGATTAGAGCCGGAGCGGTGCTGGCGGGCCAGAGCGTCCTGCCAGCGGACGACCAACCGGTAGCGATTGATGTACTGGCGGCTCTTGCGGTGCAGTCCCGAGCCCGGCTTCTCGTCGTTGCCGAACGTCAGCCCCTCGTGGTGGATCACCGTCGAGCGAGGCTCGTACATCACCCGGTAGCCGCGGCTTCGCAGATAGAAGCAGAAGTCGACTTCCTCGTAGTAGCCCGGCGCAAAGACCCGGTCGAATCCTCCCCGCTCGAGGAAGAGGTCCTTCCTCACCATCAGCGCCGCGCCGCTGCAGTAGTCGACCTCTCGAGGGAAGTTGTAGCGGAGGTCGTCCTTGTCACCTCCTCGGCCGAGGTTCCAACCCGTACCGTCGGAGAAGATGATGCCTCCTGCCTCCTGCAGGCGCCCGTCGGGGTAGACGAGCTTGGCTCCGACAGCCCCCACACGCGGCTGCTGGATCCGCTCGAGGAGGGGCTCCAGCCACCCAGGGGTCACGACGGCGTCGTTGTTGAGAAAGAAAAGGTATTGGCCGCTCGCAATCGATGCGCCGTCGTTGGCCGCATCGAGGAACCCGGTGTTGGAACGATGCCGGACGACTACCAGCCCGCCCTTGCCGACCATCTCGGCCAGGCCTCGTTCGGTCGAGGCGTCATCGACGAGCACGATCTCGGCCAAAAGCGCCGGGTCGGTATGGCGCCGCACGCTCTCGATGCACGACATCGTGTCCTCGTAGCGGTTGTAGGCGCAGATGATCACCGAGACGGGCGCCCCCGCCCCCTTGCCGTTCTTCACACTGTCAGCTTCTCGTGACCGGCTGTGCCGAGGCGGAAGCTCTACGCGAGCGCCCGAAGAGCCGGTTGCCACGGGTGTCCTCGACGAAGGCGAGCCGCTCCTCGGCCTCGGCGGCCGCGGCGGCGGGTCGCGCCCGCTCCTCGGCCTCGGCGGCTCGCGCCCGCTCCTCGGCCTCGGCGGCCGCGGCGGCGGCACGCGCCCGCTCCTCGGCCTCGGCGGCTCGCGCCCGCTCATCGGCCTCGGCGGCCCGCGACGCCTCAATAGCGGCGGCTCGGTGCCGGGCGGCACGCTCGGCCTCGAGAGCCTCCTCCAAACCGATCTCGAGCATGCCCGCCAGCCGGGCGAGGGCGCCGTGCTCGAGGGTGTCGAGGAGCTGGGTGGTCTCCAGTTCGAACCCTGCAGCACTGGTCCGGCTCGGCGTCCAGTGGAGCCAGATCGGGATCCGGGCAACATCGATCGGGTTCGCGGAGGCCATGACGACCAGCGCCGTCTCGTAGGAGCTGTCGGGACTTACCTCGATGTGGCGCAGGTCCCTCGAGACCGAGAGCGAGTGCCCGACCTGAACCTGCTCCCAGCAGGTCGGATCATCCAGCTCGTGGAGCTCGGAGGCGCCGTCGACGCTCTGGACGGCGACTCGGACATGGGCGAACGAGTCCTCCAACAACGCGACCGCCTTGAAGAACTCGGGCCAGTCGTCGTTGCTACCGAGGTCGTCCTCGCGACGAAGGTCCGTGCCGGAGAAGAGATCACGTCGGGGAGCACAGCTCGAGAAGACCGCGACGCCGCCCGGGACGAGCAGCCTGCGGACCTCGGCGATGAGAGAGCCCGTGTCGACCAGCTCGGTCCAGATCCCGAGACAGGAGACGACGTCGAAGCTCGAGCTCGCGAGAGGACTGAGATCAGGGGCCGCGTGATGCCCGAAGCGCAGATTGGGACGCTCGTAGGTCGCTTGGGCATGGAGCACCGCCGCCATGTCTCGGTCGACAGCGACGACCTCGGCTGCCCTCGCGGCGACGAAGGCGGCGCCGAACCCCTCGCCGCTGCCGATGTCGAGCACTCGTTTTCCCGCCCCGAGCGCGCTGACGACACCGTAGCGATGGAGGTGCCCGATCATGCGGGCGGGATCGGAGTCCCAGGGGACGCGGCGGCGTCTCGCGCTGCCGGCGAGGGCGTCGCCCTCGGCGAGCCGGCGGCTGGGTGGTGGAAGGCCGATGTCTGCCGACCATGAACCGCGTTCCGGCGTCATGACCCGCGAGAATACGCCAAGCGGGCGAACCCGGAGAAGTACCCCTCGGTGGTCGGGAGCAGGATCGTCAGGTCCCTTTTCGCTTGGCGAGGACGTTGTGAGGTCATGGACGCGGCCGTAAGCTGTTCGTCACCATGGCGACGGCGGTGCGGGTCCAGACAGTCCGCTACGGCGGGGACGCGCCCGACCTGCTACGTATGCTGCGCTCCGTGGCGGCCGCGGTTCACGGCTTCAAGGACGAGGGATCGGCCCCGGAGGTGACGATGGCGATCGGGGACTGCGGTGGCCCTGATGGTCCCGACGCCACAGTCGACGAAGAGGTGCTCACCGAGGCTCAGGAGATCCTCGCCAAGGCTGGCGTCTCGCTCGACTACGCCGCTTTCATGACGAACACCGGCCATGGAGCCGGTCAGAACCGTCTCGCAGAGCGGACGGCCGATGGGCACCGTCCTGGTGGCGACGGCGACGTCCTGGTGCTGCTCAACCCTGACACGTACCTGTCGCCGAACTGCCTGGCCACGCTCGTCGCCGTGCTCGGCGCCGACGACGTGGGCATCGCCGAGGCGCGCCAGATCCCGCTCGAGCACCCGAAGCCGTTCAGCACGGTGACTGGCGACACCCCATGGGCGAGCGGCTGCCTGATGGCGTTGAGGTCCTCGGTCTTCGAGTCACTCGGCGGGTTCGAGCCGGCGTTCTTTCTCCACGGTGACGACGTGGACCTCTCCTGGCGAGTTCGCCTGCGTGGCCTGCGAGTTCGCCACGTGCCCGAAGCCGTGGTCTTCCACGACAAACGGTTGACCGAGACGGGCTTCCCGGCGCCAACGACGCAGGAGGAATACCAGGCCGCTCTGGCTCGCTTGCTGCTCGCCCACCGGGCAGAGCGCCGTGACGTCATCGCCTCTTCGCTGGGCTGGCTAGAGGCCCACGGGAGTGAGCTTCAGCGGGAAGCGGCGACGGAGTTCCTGCGCAGGCACGGCGAAGAAGAGCTCCCTGCCACCTACCGCGAGGCGCTCGAGGTTTCCCCGGAGGAAGTCGTCTCGGTTGCTTGCTTCCATGAGGGAGAGTATGCCGAGCACCGCTTCTGAGCCGGAGGAGGTCACGGCCGAGGAGAGCGATGGACCGGGCCAGGTTCCCATCCCCATCTATCGCTTCGCCTTCTCGTGGGAAGGCCCTTACGGCCATGCCGTGCACCTTGTCGAGCGTCACGCCCGAGGAGGCGTGGTTCTCGACCTCGGCTGTGGTTATGCGGCCATCGGTGAGGTGCTCCGTGACGCCGGATGGGAGTACGTAGGCGGGGATCGAGACACCGACGCGGTGGCCGACGTCTTGTCGCGCGGGCTCGAGGGCCACGTGATCGACCTCGCGATCGCCGACGGCCTTGCCGGCAAGCTCATCGACCTCCTCGAGGGGCGTCCACTCGGCGCCGTGATCCTTCTCGACATCATCGAGCACCTTCCCGATCCCTCTGCCCTGCTCGGCGCGCTGACCGAGCTGTCCGCGTTACTGGCCGCGGACGGTCGCCACGCCCCGGTGCTGGTGACGAGCATCCCCAACGTGGCGCATTTCGATCTTGCCGCCAAGCTCGTCGGCGGACGGTGGGACGTGACCCCGAGCGGCCTGCTGGACCGGACGCACCTGCAGATGTTCACGGAGCGGCGGATCGACGCTGAGTTCGGGCGGTTCGGCTGGCAAGAATGTGGCCGCGACGACGTCGTCCTGGAGCACTCGGATCAGTGGTTTCCCCTCGATCATCCCTTCCTGGTCGAGGGGGGACCGGTCCACGACTACCTCCAGTCGCTGCGGGCCACGGTTGACGGCAACATGACGATCAACCAGTTCGTGCGCGCCTACCGCCGTGTTCCGAGCTGGTCACCATCCGACCGACACCCACCGATGCTGGCGCCGGAGGGTGCCACGGCCAGGGAACCGGCGACAGATCAATCGTTCCTCTCGGTGCTGACCCGAACTCGAGGGACGAGCCCGTCCCTGCTTGCGGAGACGCTGACGTGCCTCGCCGCCCAGACCCTCGAGGACCTCGAGGTCGTGGTCCTCGTTCACGGCGACGACCCCGGGGCCCTTCAGTCTTCGCAAGCGGTCGTGAGCAGCTTCGAGGAGGGTTTCTCAGCCAGGGTACGCATCGAGGAGGTCCCGGGCGCAAGCCCGTCCGCAGCTCTCAACACCGGCCTGGAGCTAGGCCGGGGACGTTATCTCGCCTTCTTGGACGAAGGCGACCTCGTGACCGGGGATTGGGCGCAGCGCTTCGCCGAGGGGGCCGAAGGCGCTCCGGGCAAGCTCGTCCGCTCGATCTGCGATGTCCGCCACGTCCGCCGACCGGCCCCGGAGGAGGAGGCCATGGGAGCGGTGCCGGTGACGCTGACGAAGCCGCTGGCGGAGTCCGGGGAACGCTTCGACGCCATCTCCCACCTGGCCCTGAACACGACGCCGCTGTCCAGCGTCGCGCTGCCCCGCTCGCTCGTGACCGAGCTCCACTTCCGATTCGACGAGCAGCTCGCCGCAGGCGAGGACTGGGACTTCCTGCTCCGAGCCGCGCTCGTCGTCGGCGTCGAGGACACCGGGCACGTCACCTCCATCCACCAGCGCTGGGCCGCGGACGACACGGCCACGCCCGTCCCCTCCGAGGCGTGGGAGGCGGCGCAGGCCAAGATGCTGTCGCGTCTCGATGCCGCACCACTGCTGCTCCCGCCGGGCAGCGCCACCGCGCTCGCCTTTCTCGCCGGCGACGCCAGTCTCGTACGCAAGCACGAGGCGCAGCGGGCGGAGCTCGAGCGTGCCCTCAACGAGGCGAGAGCTGCGCTGGCCGAGGCTCAGGAGACCTTGCGCTCCAGTCCGAGTGGCGAGAGTGTCCTGACCGAGAGCCTCCTGCTCCAGGTCGAGCAGCTACAACGCCGGGCCAGGCTGGCCGAGCAGGCCCGAGAGGAGGTGCTTGCCTCGGAGTTCTGGCGGGTGACGGCCCCCCTGCGCGCTCTGGTGACGCTGATCCGGGGCGACCGGCGGGATGCCGGCTCCGGAGGTCCCTCGACGAGCGGGCCGTGATCCCCCCGGCGGGGCGTGGCCCGGGAGATGAGGGAGCTCCAGTGAAGGCGGTCGGAGCCTGTTAGCGGTCCCCTGGCCGCAACAGCTCAGATGTCAGTTCAGGTGTCGGTTGTGTTACCGAAACGACGAGGCGGGGTCGCCGGCCGGGCGTCGCGTTGCTCTCTCCAGGCGCTCCCCGCGACCTCGTTCCGAGCGGGGCGGACCGCCTCTCGGGTAGCCCTCGAGGTGACCCGAGGAGGGCAACGAGACCGGAGAAATCGAAATACGGTCGGCTTTGCGGTGGCGCAGACTGCCCAGGTGAGCTAGGGTGCTCACAGGAGTTAGTCACTAGGAGCCGTCAGTCGGCGCCGATCTTTGTATGTTGCTGCCGGTCCCAGCTTTCAACGCGCGGATGGGTTATGGTGTGGAAGCTCGTCCGGTTAGCTGTGGCCAGATTTGGGGTAACACCACAGTACAGAGACATGCTTGACCCTGGAGATGGAGGAAAAATCGCATGTTTAGGTTATTCAGTGAAGGCCCGGCGGAGGAGAAGGCGAGCAAGCGTACGCCGATCCGGCTGGGGATGGCCTTGATTGCCGTTGTCGGGATGCTTCTCGCTCCACTCGCATTAGCCGCCTCGGCTCAAGTCAAGTCACATGCGACCCTTCAGGGGTCCTACGTCGCGGTGGCGCCCTTCCGCATCGTCGACACGCGCACGGGTGCGACCGACCCGGCGACGTACGCGGGGCAGACCATCGCCTCCGGCGGGACGCTGGCCGTGCAAGTGACCGGAGTTGGCACCACAGCGGTGCCGACCGGGGCGTTGGCAGCGGTGCTCAACGTGACCGCCGTCGGTCCGACGGCTAACGGGTTCCTGTCGCTCTACGCGGCACCAGCGGCCACGACGGAGCCGACCTTCTCCGACCTCAACTTCGCGCCCGGCGAGACAGTGGCGAACCTCGTCACGGTGCCGCTCAGCGCTACGGGTGGGATCGAGATCTACAACCACAACGGCAAGACCGACGTCTTGGTCGACGTGGAGGGCTACTACACGGCCACTCCTTTGACCAACGGCAGCGGTCTTTACAACGCCATCTCGCCCGTACGTGCCCTTGGCACCCTGGCGGCCGGTGCCGCCGTCGCGGCGAACTCCAGCGTGGCGATCCCAGTAACGGGAACCACGACCGGCGTTCCCGCCAGCGCGACCGCGGTGGTCGGGAACGTGACGGCCGCGGGTGCGACGGCCTCCAGCTTCCTGTCGCTCTACCCGGCGCCAGCGGTCACGACGGAGCCGACCTTCTCGAACCTCAACTTCGGCATTCAGAAGACGAACGTGGCGATCGCCAACCGCGTGACGGTTCCAATCGGCACCGGCGGCGACATCGAGGTCTACAACCACGCCGGTTCGGTGAACGTGGACTTTGACGTGGACGGTTACTACACCGGCATAGGTGGCACGGGCTCGGTCTTCACGCCGATCACCCCGGTCCGCGTTGCGGACACCCGCACCGCCAGCCTGGTTGGCACCGAGACGCCGATCGCCGCGAACACCACGGAGAAGTTCGTCGTCGCCACCACCACCAGCGGGATCCCCGCCACGGCGACTGCTGTGGCGACCAACGTCACGGTCGTCCCGGCCGACGCTGCGGGCTACCTCACCGAATTCCCGACGTCGACCGCGACGAACCCCGTCGCTTCTGACATCAACTGGGTCGCCAACGAGACCCCGGCCGTCCCGAACTTCACGATCGCGGACACCGCCGGTACCGGCGACGTCAATGTCTACGCGAGCCCCGGTGCCTCGATCAACGTCCTCATGGACGCCTTCGGGTACTTCTCGACCTACGTCAGCGGGCCGATCATGGTCTCGGCGGTCGTGAGCGACAACGAGATCCTGGTCACCTACAACGAGGCTGTGTCCTGCCCGCAGACGGCAACTGACGTGTCGACCGACTTTGCGTACGACTGGACCGGCTCAGCGTCCGGAAACGGGATCTTGAGCTGCTCCCCTGGCACGGGCTTCACGACTCCAGCCCCTGACGAGCTGGAGCTGACTCCCAACTCGGTCTTCATCCTGCCGGGGAGCACGGGCGGCAGCCTGATCTACAGCGCTCCTGGTTCGCCAACCCTCGTGAACTCGGTGTACGCGACCAGCACGTCGACCCTCGAGGGAGGACAGACGCTGGCGGTGACGGCGGCTGCAGTGCCGGCCATGGTGTCGGCGATCTACACAACTGCGGGCACACTCGTGGTTACGTACAACGAGGACGTGAGCTGCGCAAACAGTGCCGACGGTGACTTCGTGTACACATACAGCGGCGTTGGGACCACTTCGATCGCAGGCTGCGCGGGCAACGGGGTTGGTACTGACGCGCTGACCCTCACTCTTGGGGCGGACACGCCGCCGGGAACCGGTGCCCAGCTTGCCTACACGGTTCCGTCGACGGGCAACAGCACCACTGCCGCTGTTACTTCGGTGTACGCCTCCACAGCGACCACGCCGGTCTATGCGGCAACGCAGACCCTCCCGACTGCCGATTTCACTCCGCCAAAGATGGTGTCGGCCATGGTGGCCTCAGGAGCGATCACGGTCACCTACAACAACGAGGTTATGAACTGCCCGGGAGCGACTGCTGATGGCGACTTCGTGTACGACTACGCAACTGGACTTAGCGGAGGCACGATCACCAGCTGCACCGCGCATGGAACAGACGTCCTCACGCTGAATTCGAGTGGAGGCTTGACCCTGCCCGGTGCCAGTGGCGCCAGCCTGGCGTACACCGAGCCCACGACGGACAGCCAGATTGCATCGGTGTTCGCCACCGTCGACTACCCGCAGTACCCGCCGACGCAGACCCTTGCGTTGGCGGCAAATCCGGCGCCGGCGATGATCGGGGCGACCTACAACCC
Source organism: Acidimicrobiales bacterium (assembly GCA_052146595.1). Lineage (GTDB taxonomy): Bacteria > Actinomycetota > Acidimicrobiia > Acidimicrobiales > Bog-793 > Fen-455. The sequence goes on along the minus strand of JBKQMT010000127.1, from coordinate 798 downwards.
AGCGGGTGCAGTCGTGGTCTCCTTCAACGAGGCCGTGACGTGCGCAGGAGGAACTGCTGACACAGACTTCGTGTACGACTCGTCCTCAGGAACCTCCGGGGGTGCGATCACTAGTTGCACTAACACTGGTGCGGGCCCTGCGTTCCAGGTAACCCTTGCCGGAGCTGCAGCCTTCACCGCACCGACGAGCACTGCGAGCGTCATCTACACCGAGCCAGCAGCGCCGAGCGCTGCTACGGCGGTGTTCGCAACAGGCACCTCGGTCTACTCGGCATCCCAGACTCAGCCGCTGGCAGTCATGGTGTCGGCGGTCGTGACGACAGGTGTGTCCATCGCGATCACCTACAGCGTGCCGATGTCCTGCCCGACCCCGGCAACGGGTGCTGATGCTGAGTTCACGTACCTCTCCGCAATCGCAGTGCCCGGTGGCACCGCCACTGGTTGCACAGCTTCTGGTGACGTGGTGACACTGAGTGGCGCCTTCAACGCACCGCAAGGAAGTGCGAGCCTTGCGTACGCTTACACCGCCAGCACGACGACAGCGGTGTTCGGAGGGACCTCGACGAACCAGGTGTACGCGCCGGCGCAGATGATCTCGGGTGCTGCCCTATAGGAAGGACTTAAAGCCTTCTAGGAAGGCTTGATGGGAGCCCCGGTCCTCACAAGGGACCGGGGCTCCTTTTTCTTTGTGGGGATGGCTATACGGAGTGTTCGGGCCTTTTCAACTGCGGGCGCTGGGAGGTGAATGGAGAACTTCGGGACATTTACCAGCCAGTGCTTCAGCGCTGGGCGTTCATG
>JBKQMT010000126.1:0-2609 GCA_052146595.1 Acidimicrobiales bacterium | reverse complement strand
GCCGGTATGACTTCCCGTGTTGGCCCCAAGGGGCAGGTGGTGATTCCGAAATCGATGCGCGACCGTCTGGGGATCGCACCTGGAGACGAGGTTGATTTTTCTCTCGATGGCGCGGGGGTACGGGTCGAGCCCGTTCGAGAGCAAAGAAGTCTTCGCGGGAGCTTGGCGGGCCGGGGTCTCCTTTCCGAGCTCGAAGCCGATCACCGAGCGGAACGCGACCTGTGACGGAGTGTCTCGATTCGTGGGCTGTACTCGCTTGGCTGGAGGGTGAGGAGCCAGCGGCCAGCCGCGTGCAGGAAGCACTCGTGAGCCGTCCGGTGATGAGCTGGATCAACGTCGGTGAGGTCGCGTACGTGGTCGAACGACGTGCTGGCGCTGACCGCTCGCGCGACGTCGTGCGCGAGCTGCGGCGGTTACTGAATCTCGACCTTCCCACCGAAGAGCGAGTGATCGAAGCTGCCCGCGTGAAGGCGGGACACCGGATGGCGTACGCCGATGCGTTCGCGGTCGCTACAGCCCTTGCTCACGGAGCCGATCTTCTAACGGGCGATCCGGAAATCTTGCAGGGAGACGCCTCTTGGTCCCTTGTGGACCTTCGTCACTCATGATCACCCGGAGCTTCGAGACGTTGCTCTAGATCAGCCGAGCGACATGGGTATTCGCCGAATTCAACTCGGCGTCTGTCACACGGACGTGCGTGACGATGCGTACGTTGATTCGTGGCGGGCGTGCCGGTGTACCGGTTCGCTGCCCGATCGAGTAACCCAAGGAGAGCCATGTCTGCGAACTGCGAAGAGCAGGTGGTCCGGATTCGGCAAAGAGCCGTCTTCTCCGCGGTTGTCGGCAGCGACATCCCATCGGCAGGCGTCGAGGCTTTCGGCTGCCGCTTCGAGCCAAGCGTCCGCTTTGGACAAGTGCGCCCGGGCGTCGCTTGGGGAAACTGAGTGACGGAAGCTACGGTGTGGGGTCATCGTGCACCACCGACAAGGTCGTCGAGTTGGGCAAGTGAGCGGACCTGACCCGTACCGCTGGGAGTTCAAGGCGCGCTTTAGGCGGCATGCCTTCGGCTGGAGATCCCAGCCCGCCGTCCAGCGCGTGAAGCAGGCCGTGACGGAGATCAAACGGGTCGCCCGCCGCGATCCGCTGCTCGGGGCCGAGGGAGCAGTGACCTTTCTCGAGCGTGTCTCGCCTGCGCTCGAGCACGTCGATAGCTCCTCCGGGGCGATCGGGACGGCGGTCCACCATGCGATCGAGCAGCTGGTGCCCGTCGTTGCCGGCGCGGCGGCGGACGCCAAGACGCGGGACGGCTGGCTCGACCGGCTGTGGGCGGCCCACGAAGCCGACCAGATGCCGTACATCGAGAGCCTTTCCGAGCACTGGGGAGCACTCTGCGCCTCGCAGCAGGTCGCGTCCGCCTGGGCGGACCAGCTGGTCGACGTGACGCGCATGGCCCTCAGCCCCGACCCGGCGCTCCACGGCCACTTCCACGGCACCTCGGCATGCATGAGCGCGCTCTACGCGGCAGAGCACTACCAGGAGATCGTCGAGATACTCGACGTCGACACGATCTGGCCGTACAAGCGCTGGGCCGTGAGGGCGCTCGCCGCCACGGGAAAGAAGGCCGAGGCGGTTCGCTACGCCGAGTCGTGCCGCGGGCCGTGGACCTACGACGACGAGGTCGACGCGATGTGCGAGGAGATGCTTCTCTCCTCGGGGCTCGTCGACGAGGCCTACTCGCGTTACGGCCTGCGGGCCAACCGTCGCGGCACCTACCTGGCCACCTTCCGGGCGATCGCCAAGAAGTACCCACAAAGATGCCCACGAGCTCTTGGCCGACCTCGCGGCGACGACGCCGGGAGGGGAGGCGAAATGGTTCGCCGCAGCCAAGGAAGCCGGTCTCTACGACGAGGCGCTCGCGCTCGCCAACGCCGGCCCTTGCGACCCGAGGACGCTCAGTCGGGCCTGTCGCGACTTCACCGAGAGCCAACCCGACTTCGCCCGCGATGCCGGGCTTCTCGCCCTGCGCTGGCTCGCGAAAGGGTACGGCTACGAGATCACTAGCGCTGATGTATGGAGGGCGAGCAGGCGGCCGAGAGGAGCGACCGGGTGGCAGAGACACGAGAACGTATTAAGGAGATGGTCCTCGGCGAGGGTGGAGGAGGTTTCGTGTCCGGAGTCCTCGACAGGGAGCTCGGCCTGTGAGTGGGCGCTGTTGCCGCCGTGCACAGGCCCTGCGATGAGAATGCGCGCGTTCGTTCACGTAGCCGGGCCAGCGAAGGTTGGGAAGACGGCCTTGGTCGAGGCGATGCTGCAGTGCAGCGACGCCCTCGTCATCGCCGCGCGCTGCGAGCGCGACGACACGCTCGCACATCCACGGGAGAGCTCCCCGCGCACGCACCCCGAGCTTCGCCGCTATCGGCAGGCGGGGGCCAGCGGTACCGCTCTGTTTAGGTTCCCGAGCGACGGCAGTGAGCACGACGCCTTCTTCATGACAGAGCTCATGACGGACTACTCCGAGGGAGTCGTCGTCGAAGGAGACAGCCCGCTCGAGTTCGTCGACCTCCGGGTCTTCGTCGCACCCACACCAGCCAACGGCGACGAGCTCTTCG
>JBKQMT010000125.1:0-2879 GCA_052146595.1 Acidimicrobiales bacterium | reverse complement strand
GGAGTCCACCCTGCGGGGCGAGTCCGGGCTGCTGTCGGCGAGCTCGACGACAGCCGTCACGGCATAGTCGGCCTTGGCCGTGACGTGCATCCGTGGATTCTCGCCAAGTTCGGTCGGGGAACCGGCGTGCTCACATCGAAGGACTCACGCTGACCGTGACCCTAGGGTCCAATTTGGGGTCCAAAGTGAGGGCAACTCAGGCCCACTCAGGCACCCGAGATCCCAGTAAACAGGGGGGAGCGCGACCGAGGCCCACCAGATCTCTCGGGCTGGGGGCCGGGCGGTCGCAGGTTCAAATCCTGTCTCCCCGATTAGAAAACACCTGCAAATGGCCATTTTGGGATTTTGGGGCGCTTGTCCGGTATGGCACGAATGGTCGCTGGGGTCCAACTGAGGCCGGACGTCGCGCCGGGTTGGTCCCTGGCGCGTAGCGGCCGGGTGGTCGCAGGTTCGAGCCGTCGCCTGGTGGGCCACGCGATTCAGACCGGGAACGCGGCTCGTGAGCGAGGTCGGTGGCGCTCCGCGCCGAGCGACCCATGGAAGGAAAACCTCGGCGTCAGCTGCTGCTCTTCGCGAGCAGCGACCATGACCGTGAGCCGAGTATCGCCGCTGCGGTCCAGCATCATGGGCGGGCGTCGCCAATCGCCGCCGAAAACCAGGAGGGCATGGAGGAGTAGTGTGCGAGACGGTGGTCGAGGGGGCTTCATCCATGGGCCGTGCCGCAACGACGGATGACTTGCCTGCGGTTGGCGCGTGCCTGACGAGCGCCTTCTACGACGATCCGCTATGGGGCCTTTGGACGTTTCCTGACCGGATGAGCCGGACGGAGCGGCTGTACGAGCTAATGCACTTCTGGGCTTTGGCCGCCGTGCGGCACTCATGGGTTCGGATGAGCGAGAACGCCGAGACGGTGGCGGTCTGGCTGCCGCCAGGCGAGCCTGAGATGACCACCGAGGAGGAGACCCTGTTTGGGCAGCTTCTCATCAACCTGCTCGGGCAGAGAGCCGACGAGGCTAACGCCCTTTTCGAGCGCTTTGACGAGCACCATCCCCGCGAGCCCCACTACTACCTGAGCCTGTGGGCGACGCACCGCAACCACGCTGGGCGCGGCCTCGGGAGCGCACTCGTCGAGGACAACCTCGCGTGCATCGACGTGGAGCACATGCCCGCCTACCTTGAGTCCACCAACTCCGCGAACCTCCCGCGCTATGAAGCACTCGGCTTCCATCGGAGGGACGAGTTCGGCCCAGTGGATGGGCCGGTAATCACCACGATGTGGCGGGAGGCTCGCTGAGCATGACGCGAGTGTCGCCCGTCGCCTGCCGGAGACAGGGCCGGCGAAGGCGAGGTCAACGTGCGACCCCCGCCTCGAACCCCACGGAGGAGGAGTCATGAGCCTTGAGCGAGACAGAGCCACGGCGTTCGTCCAGTGTCATGGACAGACCTGGGAGAACTGGGACCTCGCGGGCTTTGTCGATCTGTTCAGTGACGACGTTGTCTATGTCGAGCACCCAACCGATGAAACGGTCGTTGGAAGGGAGGAGATGGCACGGTACATCCGCAAGGAGCAGGACGAACAGGGTCTGGCCAGCGTGCGCATGGGCAAGCCGATGGTGGACGGTGACCTGGTGGCGGCCGAGTTCTGGGCGACGATGACCAGCGGCGAGGAGGAGGGAACTCTCGCCGGGTGTTTCATGGCTCGGCTCGACCCGACGAGCGGGCGATGCACGCACTTTCGCCAGTACTGGTTCGAACTTGACGGACACGTCGGTCCCTTCAACGGCTGGGGCGAGCGGGCAATGGCAGCTACAGCGCGAACATCCTCGTTGCTCGCTGCCGGCCGACAGGGCTCCGTGCGCGGGACACTTCACAGATGACGCCGGACGAGTCCACGACCCAAACCGATCTGGCTGAGCGTGCGCTTGCAATGGTCGTAGCTGGTGATCGTGGCGACTTCGACGGGGCGATGCGCTTCTACGCTCCCGATGCCGTCTTTGAGCTGGTGGACGACGGCATCCGTTTGGACGGAGCGCCTGCGATTCGCGGCTTCATGGAAGACTGGTTCGCCAACTTCGATGATCATCATTGGACGGCTGAAGAGGTACTAGATGTCGGGAACGGCGTTGTCCTGGTCGTCTATCACGACAGCGGTCGTCCCGGTGGCAGCACCTTCACCGCTCAGGAACGCGCAGCACTCGTTTCCGAGTGGAAGGAGGGCCTGATCGTGGGTGTCAAGGACCACGGCGACCTCGACGAGGCCCGCGCTGCAGCCCAACGGCTCGCCGAGTCGCGGGGGTAGGCGGTGTCGCAGCAGGACGTGGAGCTTGTGCAAGCAGTGAACACGGCCTTCATCAACGAGGGCGATACTGTCGCCCTCTTTCGCGACGAAAAGAGGGTGGAAAGACTGTTCACGGCAGGGTTGCCATTCTTCCACGAGGACTTCGAGACGGTCGTGCAAGGTTGGCCCGAGGGAGGGAAGTCATATCACGGCCTCCTTGAGAACCGGCGCTTCTGGGAAGACTGGCTCGCTCCATGGGTCGAATATCGACAGGAACTGTGGAAGCCGATCGACGTCGGAGAGCGGATTCTCCTGATCGTCAACGACTTCGGACGCCGCGAAGGGAGCACGCAGGAGGTCAAGATCGATGGTGCTGCTATCTGGACCTTCCGCGATGGGAAGATCGCCCGCTTTGAGGCCTTTACCGACCGTGCCGAAGCCCTTAGAGCCGTAGGTCTGGAGGCTTAGGCGATGTCGCAGGAGTCCGCGACCCCGGACTTGGCTGAGCTTGTACACCAAAGCGCGGCGGCCCTGACTCGCGGTGACCCCGAAGTGGCGCTCAGCCCGCCAAAGGCCGTCCAAACAGAGGTAGCCCCGAGGG
>JBKQMT010000124.1:0-8651 GCA_052146595.1 Acidimicrobiales bacterium | reverse complement strand
CGAAAGTCATCGGTGCCAGGCGAGACGAACACGCCCCCGACTCGGACACGGACCGATAGCTAGTCGCGACGCCGCCAAAATCCAGTAACTCTGGGTCCGGCAGTCACTTCACCGGGGTTCGACGGTGGTTTCAGGCTAAGACGGGTGCGGTCGTCCGGCCACGACCGATCGGCTCGGGTGCAGTCTGCTGATTCGCCCGTCGCCTACCCCATCGCGTGGATCTTGTCCGCGCTTATGGTGAGGATGACTCGAACTTGCTCGCGGCCTCCGTACCACGGATAGGGACCGCCGAGGTAGCGAGCGGCGAGGGCCTCGATGTGTTCGGCACCGCCTTCGGTGCTCATGCTCACGACCCGTCCGCGGATCGCGTAGTAGTGGGAGGGGTTGCGCGGGTCGGAGACGCACAAAGCCACGCGTGGATCGCGCTCGACGTTCTTCACCTTCTGGAAGCCTTCGACAGTGTTGACAACGATGTGCGCGCCGTCGGTGTCAACCCACGTTTGCGTCATCTGGGGTGAGCCGTCGGGCATCAAGGTGGTGATGAAGCACAGACTTGGTTGGCGCAGCAAAGCGGTGAGGTCCACGGGCAAGTTCACGTTCGATCGCTCCTAACTGATTCGCCGAGGATCGTCGAACCAGAAGTGATGCTAAGTCGACCGGTAAGTTCCGGCTATTGCGGAGATTGAACAAGTCATCTGTGACTGAACCAATCAGAGCGGCCAGAGGCCTTGGCGTGCCGAACGGATCTGAAGGGCTAGTGGGACAGTGCCGAATGACTTCCAGGCCCGGAATGTGGAGCTGAATGTGCGGCGGCTTGCCTTCGGCCGACCTCCTGGACCATCCAACCGGTGCCGTCGGGGTCGGTGAACGAGAGGAAGGTGTTGTGGTCGCGCCGCTCGGCATCCGCGCCGGGAAGTTGCGCCCCGTCCTCGAAGTGGAACAGCCCGCTCACCTGGACTCCCCTGCCCGCCATCTCCGAACAGGCAGCCTCTATGTCGTCGACCACCAGGTGGAGGCCCTGGGCTGAGCCGATAGCGTCCGGATTGCGCATTACGGCAATGGCGCACCCGGATCCGGGCGGGAGGACCTGCACAACCCGGAAGTTCTCTCCAGCCCAGGTCTCCTTGCCCGCCTTCGGTTCTTTGTCGGGCAGCACTGCTCCGACGACGGCCGGTGGCCCGGTAACCTCCGAATGTGGGCCTCGATCTTCCCCTCGGAACGAAGATGGAGGCCGAGATGGCAGAACAGCCGGCGACGCTGGAGGATTTGTTCCGGCGGCGGGCCGAGTTGCAGCCGGCGATCACGCGATGCTTCCAGGCGCCTTTGGCGGGCACCGTCATCGTCGCTCGCGGGTCGTCCGATCACGCTGCCACCTGCGGACGCTACCTGCTGGAGATCGCCACGCACCGGCCCGTCGCATCGGCTTCTCCAAGCGTTCACCTGCTCTACGGCGCCGAGGTGGACTTCTCGGGCTACGTCGTGATTGCCGTCTCGCAGTCGGGCCGCACGCCGGAGATCGCCAGTGTCCTCGAGCGTGCGCGGGAGTCGGGCGCCCGGACGATCGCCATCACGAGCGACGCCAGTAGCCCTCTTGCCGGAGTTGCCGATACCACCATCTCTCTTGGTGCTGGAGAGGAGAAGGCCGTGCCGGCAACGAAGACTGTGACGGCCGAGATTGCCGTGTTCGCCATGATCGCTCAGGCCGTCGGCGACGTCGGCATCACCGGTCGGGACTGGGCGGCCCTCCCCGACGAGGTGGCCGCGGTTGTCGCTGACCCTGAGCCGTGCCGCGAGTTGGCGGCCTGGGCGTTGGCGGCGGACCACCCGATCGCCACAGTGGCCCGCGGCTATCTGTACGGAGCGGCCGCCGAGTGCGCCCTCAAGATCGAAGAGACCACGTCGATCTTCGCCACGGCCTTTTCTGCCGCCGACTTGCGTCATGGCCCGATCGCCATCGCTCCGACCGGGATTCCCATCCTCGCCTTCGCCCATCCGGGCCCTGCGGCCGAGGACGTCGGTGACCTCGTCGTCGATCTCCGCGGGCGTGGGGCCTCCGTGCGAGTTGTCGGACCCGTGGCGGGCAGCTCAGCCGACTGGTCGGTGGAGGCCCCCGAAGCCCTCGCTCCGGTGCTCGCCGTCGTGCGGGGCCAACAGATCGCGCTCGAGCTCGCCCGGCGGCTCGGTCGTGACCCCGACTCCCCGGAAGGCTTGACGAAGGTGACGATCACCTGAGCGGTCTCGGCGACGTCCCGAGGAACGTCGCAGTCATCAGAACCGGTGCCGTGTTCTCAGTCGGCTGAGTGGCGGCGACGCCTTCATTCTGGAGGGCCGCTCTCGCCGATCGCCGGCTGGCAGGTGGAAGAGGGTGCTCCAGGCGTTGGCCGCAACGCAGCGAAATGGCACCAATCACTGACGCCGAGTGGAGACGGCTCTGGCTCGCCGGCCCGAGATCGGCGCCCTTCGCCTAGAGCTGATGGAGGCATTTGGTTCTGGTGACATGTCCGGTGCGAAAGGGAAGTTCGCCGTGCTGCTCCATGAGCCATCCCAGCCGATGACGAGCCCGTGATAGTCCTCGAGCGTCTCGATCATCGCGAGGCCCTCTTCTCCAGCGACGGCGAGGGCCGTCGCCAACGCGTCGGCAAGCCCGAGGTCAGGCCCGGTGACGCTTGCCGAAGCAACACGCGAGCGCGGCTGACCGGAATGAGGATCAATGAGATGCTCGCCGCGCTCGTAGGCCGCTGAGGTGGCGATCGCTCCGTCTAGCTCGACTACACAGGCGAGGCGACGTGGCGCCTGCGGGTCGACGATTCCGATCCTGAACAGGTTGCCTGCCCCTGGACACCGGTAAGTCGCGATGTCGCCGGCCGCGTTGACGATCGCGCCTCGGATGCCGGCCCGCGCGAGCGTATCGGCGGCGCGTTGGGCAGCCCAGCCCTTGACGTAGCCGGTTGGGTCAACCCCTCCTGGCATTGCCCACGGGTCGAACCAGCCTCCCGATATCGCTCGGGCCTCGGCGCACGTTTCGAGCACCGCCGCGACCTCCCCTGGCGCCTCGTCCAAGGTGATCTCCCCGCGTCGGAGACGACTGATGGGACTGTGCTCCTTCCACGTGCTAAAGAGCGCGTCGACATGATGAAGGATCGCTCGCGCGCGGGCGATGTACACGTGGGCCCTGTGCTGCGCGACGTGATCGTCGCAGTAGATGTCGAAGGTCACCACGGTGCCCATGACCTGTTCTCGATGATGGATCCTGGGCGAGACTTCCAGTGAATTCGCCCTCATTGGTGCAAGCCAGTCACTGAATTCCGAGCTTGGTGAGCGCCGACTGAAGCGACTGCGCGAAGCCCGCGCTCGTGTAGCTCGCGCCGGAGACACTCTGGATGTTGGCGCTCTGCGCCTGTAGAGCCTCCTGCTCGAGAATCGGGATCGACTGCTGGTCGATCGACTCCGAGCGAAAGTTCCCACCGTCGGCGATCGAGGCGATCTGGACGTTCGTGATCCTCTTGCCAGTTGCCGTCACCGAGACCGACAAGATCCCGTAGTTGTAGTTGACGGCGACTCCGGTCGCGCTTCTCTTGGCCGAAGGTGTCGTCGTTGAGGCGGAAGACGATCCGGTTGGGTTGGACCCACTTTTTGGCGGCGACGCCCCAGCAGCCGAGGTTGGCGAAGAGCCTCGCGTGGCCGCAGCACTGCTCGCCGCCGTGCCGAGCGTGAGCGGCGCGGACTTCGTATGGAAACCCAGCACTCCGGCAAGTCCCGCCACCGTTGCCACGGTCACGATCGGTGCCCGTCTCATCGTTCTCCTCTCCTGTTGTCAGGTCTCAAGGGATCTTCTCCGGACCTAGAACGCGAAGGCCTCGTGGTGGATCCGGTGCCCCGGCACTCCCAACCTGTGCGCCGCCGAGACGATGCTTTCGCTGAACCCGCCAGGTCCGCAGACATATACGTCTCGTTCTGCGAGGTCCGGCACGAGGCGTCGTAGCGCCCGCGCATCGAGGTGCACCTTGTGGCGCGGGCCGATCACCTCGTGGACTCGGCCCCCTCTCCTGTCGACCAGCGCGATGACCTCGTCGCGATGGACCAGATCGCCGGGTCTCGATGCCCGCATGACCACGGCCACGTCGACTGACGGCGGCAGATCTTCGAGCAGCGCGCGCAGCGGGGTGATGCCGACACCCGCGCCGATCAGCGCGACGCCGGCCGCCGATCGGGCGTGGTGGGTAAAGGCTCCGTACGGTCCCTCGATGACGACCCGCGTGCCTGGTCTCAGTCGGGCGACTGCGCTGCTCTGGTCGCCGACCGCCTTGATCGTCACCCGAATGAGCGGGGGCCTTGGGAGCGCAGAGAGGGAGTAAGGGTGGGCCTGCCACCAGAGCTCGCGCGTCAGGAAGCGCCATTGGAAGAACTGGCCTCCCGACACGGCGAGGCGATCGAGGCGACGCCCTGAGCAGACGACGGAGAACACGCCGGGCACTTCTTCGCTGACACTCGCGATGCGTAGCTGATGCCTGAGGTTCCGACCAATTGGGAGCGCCACGCGGTAGACGAGGACGAGGCCCGCCGTCGAGGCCCAGACCGTGATCCAGATGGCCCGGGTGAGTGGGTGCCCGACGAAGGAGCCACCCGTGACGATCTGGTGCGCGAACGCGAGGGAAAGCGCGAGGTACGTGTACAGGTGGACGATCCACCACGTCTCGTACTTGAGTCGTCTTCGGGCGACCCTGATGGAGGTGATAGCCACCATCACGAGGAGGGCGAAGCCAACCGCCGCGGCAAGCAAGTCTGGGTAAGAGGTGAGAAAGATCCACAATTGGCGGAGCGTCCCGGTTTTCGACAACTGCGCATAGCCGAGGGTGATGAGCACGACGTGGGCGGTGATGAGCCCGAGGGCCCATGGGCCGATGCGACGGTGCCAACGAACGAGCCGATCCTGGCCCACTGCTCGCTCGAGCCAAGGGAGGCGTCCGATGAGGAGCACCATCAAGAGCATGAGGTAGGCGCCCGTGAAGCCCGCCAACCTGCCGCTTGCGACAAGAAGGCCCCCAGGTGCCGCGAGCGAGCCCCGTGTCTCTCCGATGATGACGGTGCCGACGGTCGCGCCAAGGCCGATCCCGGCGAGCGCGGCGCACGCGTCGGCGATCCAGGGACGCGGCGCGTGACCTGGTCGGCGCGGTCGGTGACCAATGGCGATCGCGGAGCGCTCGTGCGCGGGACGAGCCTTGGGTGCGAACCCGTTGACGGGACTCATGGCGCGATCCTCGCGGGCGGAACTGAGAACCAACCTTGAACCTGCTGTGAAGAAGATGTCCCTCTTTGCGGCTGATCTCCACCTCGCCGCTGGGAGACGGGATCATTCACAAAGAGGTCGAATTTCGCGGATCCTCGGTGTGAGCTCGCTAATCCTTGTCCAGCCGGTCGATTGCCCGGTCAATGTTCTTCGTCTACCCGCCGTCGATCACCCACCGAATCTGGCCTGCTCGTCCTGGCCGGGCAACGTGCACGAGGGCGTTGTAGATCACGAGGCCGATCGCCAGGGTACGAGCCTCTTCCGAGGAGAACGATGAGCCGCTCGCCAGATCTGTTGTGTTCTGCGGCCGGCCCCCTATTTCGCGGTGTGCCGCCAGGGACATCGTGAGCTCCTTGCTGCACGGAGTTCTCCGAGCTCGTTGAACCTGCCGATGATCAACGGTGCAGGGGAAGCGGTGTCTGGTAGACAGTTTTCGACTCTGCCGGGGTGAGGACGTGATTGGCGACCAACTGGTTGAGAACCTGTCGCTGGCGCGCACCCGTGTCTGGAGGTCACTGCCTGCGAGCTCCTGGCAGCCTTGGCGGCGAGGTCTCTTCGCCGGCCGGAGGCAGGACACTCGCGACTGGAAAAAGGTTACGTCACGACCCCGAGTTTCCGTTCCAGAAAGTCCGGACGATTGGCTCGCAACCAGGCCACACCCTCGTCGAGGAGCACTTGCGAGCTCTTTGCCTGACCTGTGCCCCGCTCTCCGACGTGGTGCACGTAGGCGCGACTGACGAAGTGCCGGTATCCCAGGTTCACCAGATCCCAGCAGCACACGTCGTCTGCGAACCAGTTGGTGGGTGGGAAGCCGGCGACCGCGTCGAAGGTCTCGTGTCGGATCCAGGCGGCGACTGGGACGATCATGTCGACCTCGAAGATCCGATGCTCGGTCTCGTAGCTGATTCCCGGCAGCTGGGTAGCTCCGTTGGGCAGGCGGATGTTCTGCGGGCCCTTCACATAGTTCGAACGGCAGCCGACGAACCCCACCGGTTCGGCACCTAGACGGCCTATCGTGTCCACGTCTTCGAGCAGGAGCCGCACGGTGTCAGGATGCAGGACGCAGTCGTCGCCGAGGATGAGCAGCTCGCCGGCGTCGGTCTGGGAGGCACACCAGTTCCACGCCTCGCTCCCCGTCGTGATGCCGGGAGCCTGGCGCAAGAGCCGCATCCGCTCGTTGCGGGGAAGATCAGTGGGCTCCTCCAAACCGTTCCAACCGACCACGACGTCGATCGTGGGCGCGTACGCCTGCACAGACGCGAGCGCCACTCGCAAGTCGCCCCACACGGTCTGGGCGTCCTCCGAAGTTGACCAACGGGCCGCAGGCAGAATGATGCTCAGCATCGCTCAAGTCTCTTTCTGTCTCACACGCCGACCAGATCGTCAGCGCAGATCTCCCGCCTGAAGAGCTGCAGGGCGTGGTTTACGGCCTGATCCATGTCGAAGTAGCGATATTTCGCCAACCGGCCCGCGAAAATGACCGTGGGAGCCACCTCGGCCCGCAACGCCGCATACCGCTTGTAGAGAGTCCTCGAGCTCTCGGTGGGCACAGGGTAGTAGGGCTCGTTGTACCGCGGCAGGTACTCCTCGGGGTACTCCCTGGTGATACGGGTGCTGCCGGTCACGGGCCCTGCAAAATGGGCATGTTCGATGATCCTGGTGTATGCGTATTCGTTCGGGTAGTTGACCACCGCCGTCGGCTGATACGGCCCAATTGGCAGCTCGGTGTCTTCAAAACGGAGACTGCGGTAGGGGAGCGGCCCGTAAACGCACTCGAAGAACTCGTCGATTGGCCCGGTGAAGACCAGGCGCTTGCAGCGAATGGAGGCGCGAATCGACTCGTAGTCAGTGGAGAGGGCGACCGTGATCCGGTCGTGGTCGAGCATGCGGGACACCATGGTCGTGTAGCCGTCCGCAGGGAGGGCCTGGTGCGGGTCACGGAAGTAACGGTCGTCGCGCGCGATCACGACTGGGACCCGGCCGGTCACCGCCGGGTCGAGATCCTCGGGTCGGCGACCCCACTGCTTGAGGGTGTAGTTGACGAACACCGAGTCGTAGAGGAACGAGCCGAGCTCTGCGAGCGCGCGGTCGGGGTGTTCGATGAGCCGGAGGATCGGGACGCGGGTGCCGGGGCCGAACACGTCGCTCAAGGTCCGGCCGAGCGCCGCCGCTGCCTTTTCTCCCAGGAGTGCGTCGAGGGTGTTCAGGTTGCAGGGCAGAGGTACCAACTGCCCGGCGACGGAGGCGAGAACCCTGTGTTCATAAGGGCGCCAGTCGGTGAACGCGGAGAGATACCGCCAAACGCCTTCCGAGCTGGTGTGGAAGATGTGGGCGCCGTAGCGGTGAACTCGGATGCCGTGTTCGTCCACAGGATCGTGGGTGTTGCCGGCTATGTGTGGCCGACGGTCGACGACCAGCACCGTCTGGTCCAGTTGGGAGGCGATGCGCTCGGCCAGGGTCGCACCGGTAAGACCGGCGCCGACCACGAGCCAGTCGAAGCCTGTCCGCGGCCCGAGCACCCTTGCCCGCCAAGAACTCACACCACCCACATCGACAAAATGACCGGCGTCCTTTAGCTGGCGAGGCGTTGCGCGGAACCCGGCCAGACGTGGCTTCACGCCGGCGAGTGGCGACACCGATCACGGGCAGTTCTGTTCCAGTCAGCCCGAGCCTGCGAAGCTCTATCGATCCTGGGACGGGGGGACCGGTTATCGGGGCCGAGATCACCTTTCGAAGACGATGATGACGTGTCCGTCGGGGTCGGACCGGGACGAAGCTCAACAGGTGAACCGACGTGTGGTAGGCGGCATGGACGACGGCGGTCTCGAGATGGACCGGCCCTTTCGCCCGCAGGAGCGGTCTCGGCAGGAGGTGCTCGAAGCAGGCGCCGAGCACTTGCAGGTACTCGAGGTTGTTCTCCGTCGTCACTGCCGCGAACAGGGGCACGGCAAGGACCACGACTCGTCCGCGCTGCACGGATGCCGAAAGGAGAAGCGCGCCGCCACCGGCGACGTAGCGCTCCAGTCGCCCCGCCAGCTAGGTGTCGACAGGTGTGCCGTTCCGACACGACGACGAGCTTGTACGCCTCGAGGCGAGCTTCGAGCGGCACGACATCGAACTGCTGGCGCAGTCGCTGGAGGGCGCGGAGCGCGCCGATGACACCTTCGGCGGGTCGATCGCCTTGTGACCGTTCTGGTTTCCGAGAGGCCCGCTCAGCGCCTGTGTGTCAGGTGACGTTTGGGCGCCGAGCTCCCCCTCACCTGCAGCGTGGTCGAGAGCATGACGGTCCTGGCGGCGCCCGTGTAGCCCTCCAGGCGGCTCAACAAGAGCCGGGCGCCTTCGACTCCGAGGTCGTAGGCCGGCT
>JBKQMT010000123.1:0-2754 GCA_052146595.1 Acidimicrobiales bacterium | reverse complement strand
AGGACGACCCGAACCAGGTCTATGCGGGCCTGCTCCGCGTGCTGTTGCGGCTGGTGTTCATCCTCTATGCCGAGGACCGTTCGCTCCTCTCGAACGACGAGGTCTACCAGAAGTACTACTCGGTCATTGGCCTGTTCGAGCGGCTGCGCGAGGACGCCGGGCGTTATACGGACACGATGGACCACCGCTTCGGTGCCTGGGCCCAGCTCCTGACGCTCTTTCGGCTGATCTACGACGGGGGCCGGCACGGCGGCTTGAAGCTGCTGCCTCGCAAGGGGCATCTTTTCGACCCGGATCGTTATCCCTTCCTCGAAGGGAGGCCAAAGGCCTCAATGCGTCAGCCGGGTGAGCGGACCGAACCCCCTCGCGTTTCCGACGGCGTCGTCTGTCGGGTGCTCCAGAACCTGCTCATCCTCGACGGCGAGCGGCTCAGCTACCGCACCCTCGACGTCGAGCAGATCGGCTCGGTCTACGAGACGATGATGGGCTTCAACCTCGAAGTGGCCCAGGGCCGCTCGATTGCGATCAAGCCCGCGAAGCCCCACGGTGCCCCGACCACGATCAACCTCGAAGAGTTACTCGCCGTCAAGCCCGCCGACCGTGCCAAGTGGCTCAAAGAGCAGTCCGACCAGGCTGTGACCGGCCAGGCCGCCGCCGCGCTGAAGGAGTCGGCCACGCCCGACGACGCCGTCGCGGCCCTAGAGCGCAAGGTGGCCTTCGCCGCCACACCCCGGGTCGTTCCGGCCGGGGCCATGGTGCTCCAGCCGTCCGACGAGCGCCGGAGGTCGGGCTCGCACTACACGCCGCGGACCCTCACCGAGCCGATCGTCGAAACGACCTTCCGGCCGATCCTGGAACGCCTTGGCCCGAACCCCACGCCCGAACAGATCCTCGACCTGAAGGTCTGCGACCCGGCCATGGGCTCCGGGGCATTCCTCGTTGCCATTTGTCGCTTGCTGGCCGACCTGTTGGTGAGGGCCTGGCACGCCCACAAGTGCGTGCCGACTATACCACCGGACGAGGACGAGATCCTGCATGCCCGGCGGGTCGTGGCCCAGCGCTGTCTCTACGGGGTGGACAAAAACCCGATGGCGGTCGATTTGGCGAAGCTTTCGCTCTGGCTGGCCACCCTGGCGAAGGATCACCCATTCACGTTCCTCGATCATGCCCTGAAGTGCGGTGATTCGCTGGTTGGGCTCACGAAGGCTCAAATCCTTGGCTTTCACTGGAAGCCCGAGAAGCAACGGGACTTCGCGAGGGCGGCCATCGAGGGACAACTCAATCGGGCGCTGGAACAGCGGCGGCAGATCCGGGAAGCGCCGGACGGGACATCGGAAGCACTCCTCCGCGAGCGGCTAACGGCCGCCGAAGGGTTCCTCGACCCGGGACGCCGGTACGGTGATCTCGTCGTCTCCGCCTTCTTCGCGGCCGACAACGATCGGAAGCGGAAGGAGTGGCTCGAGTCGCTGTCGGAGGACCTCGCGGCCCAGCGCAGCCAGTTCGACGTGGCGCGCCATCAGCGGCTCGAGGCAGCCGTCGGCGGGCTCCGCGGTGGACCTCATCCGGTCTTTCCCTTTCACTGGGAGATTGAGTTCCCGGAGGTGTTCGACCGAGAGAATCCTGGGTTTGATGCGTTCGTGGGCAACCCGCCGTTCGCGGGCAAGAACACGCTCGCGGCCGGGCACGCGGCCGGTTATCCGGACTGGCTCAAGACGATCCACGAGGAATCGCACGGCAACGCCGATCTCGTGGCCCACTTCTTCAGGCGTCCGTTCGAGCTGCTGCGGAAGCAGGGGGCCTTCGGCCTGATCGCGACCAATACCATCGGCCAAGGCGACACGCGCTCGACCGGCCTGCGTTGGATCTGCAGCCACGGCGGCACACTCTACGAGGCGACTCGACGGAGAAAGTGGCCGGGGCAGGCAGCCGTGGTCGTCAGCGTCGTCCACGTTGCCAAGGGCCAGATTCCGGGCCCGCTCAGGCTCGACCGTCGCGAGGTCCCGATCATCACGGCGTACTTGTTTCACGCAGGGGGGCATGATGACCCGGAGCGGCTCCACGCCAACGCGGGCAAGAGCTTTATCGGTAGCTATGTCCTCGGTATGGGCTTCACTTTCGACGACACCGACACCAAAGGCGTCGCCTCGCCGATCGCCGAGATGCACCGGCTGATCGACAAGGACCCGAGAAACGCGGATCGTATCTTCCCTTACATCGGCGGCGAGGAGGTCAATGACTCGCCCACGCATGCCCACCATCGGTATGTGATCAACTTCGGGGAGATGAGCGAGAATGAGGCGAGAAAGTGGCCGGACTTGATGAGGCTTGTGGAGGAGAGGGTTAAACCCGGACGCTTACTACAAAACCGTGTGATACGTGCTCGATACTGGTGGCGATTTGGAGAGACGACGCCCGCTCTCTTTGACGTGATTCGCGGGATGATGCGAGTGTTGGCGATCTCACGGGTGGGGCAACAAGGTGCTTTCACCTTCTTGCCGGGCGGAACGGTCTATGCAGAATCAATTGTAGTCTTTCCTCTCCAAACATGCGCCGCTTTTTGCGCCCTTCAATCCCGCCCACACGAAGTATGGGCCCGCTTCTTCGCGTCGTCGATGAAAGACGACATGCGTTACACCCCCTCCGACTGCTTCGAGACCTTCCCCTTCCCACTCAACTTCGAGACCGACCCCACCCTGGAATCCACCGGCCGAGCCTACTACGACTTCCGCGCCGCCTTGATGGTCCGCAACAACG
>JBKQMT010000122.1:0-5146 GCA_052146595.1 Acidimicrobiales bacterium | reverse complement strand
CAGATCTCTCGAGGCAGGTCGATCCAAAAGGAATCCAGGGCCTGGTCAGGTTTTGCGATTCCCGCCAGGGTCAGTGACTGGAGCCAAACGGAGATTCGACTTCAGCCGAACCCCCCATCCGCACACTGATTTTGAGCATGAGGGATGTCGGTTCAGGGTCCTTCCTCGGTCGACTAGATGTCACAATGTGATAATCTAATGGGACTTCTCAGCTCATCTGTTACTCAAAGCTTCTCGAACGGGCGGATCGCCAAGAGTCGAGGCCCGGGTATTGGCTGATTTCGGCGCATCCCAAATGCGAACGGTGAAATCACCAGAGCAGGAGACAAGCCGGGTCCCGTCGGCACTGAAGGCGACAGCGTGAACGTACCCTTGGTGACCGCGAAGTTCGGCGACTTTTTCGAAATGCCTCGCATCCCAGAGCCGAATCGTGTTGTCTTTGCAGGCGGTGGCCAGGCGGGTCCCATCGGGGTTGAAGGCGATGCCATAGACGTGTCCTACGTGCTTCAAGGTTGCGAGCAGCCTTCCGGACGCGATCTCCCAGATACGGACGGAACTGTCGATCGAGGAGGATGCGAGCATCTTTCCGCCAGGGTGGAATGCGAGGCGGAAGATGAAGCCGTCATGGGCCTTGATGACCGCTCGGGGCGACCTCGACGTGAAGTCCCAGAGCCGCAACGTGCCCCCTGTGTCCGCGGTGGCGATCGTCTCGCCCTCGGGGCTGAAGGCGACGTCGGTCGTCAGTCGATCGTCGCCGTGCAGTCCTCCGAGGGGCTCTCCGGTCGCGGTATCGTAAAATCGGGCGGCCCAGTCCCGGCCTCCGGAGAGGGCGAGAAGGCTCTCGTTGGGATGGAATGCGACCCTCCCGTCGACTGCATCGTCAGGGATCGCCTCGAATTTGACGCTCCAGACAGGTTCGGTGCGGGGCGCTTCCCATAAGCGAAGGACGCCCGCTCGCTCGACCGTGGCAAACCGAGTGCCAACCGGCGATGCAGTGACCGACCCGACGACGCCACCGAGGCGGCGGCTGATTGCTGATCTGCCGCCATCACCCTGATCCCAGAACCCGACCGTTTCGTCCCACGAGCTGGAGGCAATCCACCGACCATCGACGGTGATCGCCACGTCGTAGACGAAGCTGGTATGGCCGCCCAGAACGCCGCGCCGGATCGTCCGGTCGAGGTCCCAGATCCGCACGGTGCCTCGGTCGTCAGCGACGCCAACAAACTTCCCGTCCCGACTCAGGCGGATCGTGGCGACCCCCGCGTGGCCGCGCAGCGAGCCCAGGAGTGCGCCGTCGGAAGTCTCCCAGAGCCGGATCGCGTGGTCCTCGGAGCGCGTCAGGAGTCGACGACCGTCCGAGGCGAACTGGACTGCGACAAGCTTGGCGCGGTGCCCGTGCATGACCGCGAGGCTCGAACCCGTGGTCGCGTCCCAGATCCGCGCGGTCTGGTCGAGAGAGCCCGAGGCCAATTGCCGCCCGTCCGGGCTAAAATCGACGCTGTTGATCGTATTCTTATGGCCTTCCAAGACGATCACTTTCGCGACACCTCTGAATGGATGGATCACGATGTCGGTCGCGGGGTAGAGTGCTCCGGTCGCGATCCGCGAGCCATCCGGGCTGAAAGCAACGGCCTCCAGCGCCCGATGGGCCACATCGGGCTGCGAAACGGGCCGGCCGTCAACCGAGCTCAGGAACCGCACCCCGCGGTTGAATCTGCAAGAGATGCTTTTCCCATCGGGGCTGAACCGGACGTCCAATGCCCGGCCGAGCGCTAGCCGGCGGTCATCGGCCAGATCCCAAAGCTGGATCTCGGATTGATCGTTTCGCAACAGGAGCCGTGAAGCGGTGTGATCGAAGACCACGCCGGTGATGGCCGACCTTTGTCCCTCGAATGCCGCGACCGGGACACCGCCCTCGATCCGCCAGACACGGACCGTACCATCGGCCGAGCCCGCTGCGATTCGAGCGCCGTCGGGGCTGAACGCGGCGGAGGTGATCGCCGACGCGAGCCCGTCGAATCGGGCGAAGTCGCGCGGCTCGGCGGTCCTCCGGAGCCGCAAGACTGAGCTTCCGTCAACGGCATAAGCGAAGGACTTGCCGTCGGGGGCCAGGTCGAACGCCTTGACGGGACCTTCTGCCGGGCGGAAAACCGCCGTGGAGTTATCGAGTTGGCCCACGAGGTAACGCCACTCCCAGTTGCGGTGTTCTTCGGGAAGGTCTTCGAGCAAGGAACGGGCTTCGTCGATGTAGTCGAGCTCGAGCGCCGAAGCCGCCGCGGAAATGCCCGCCTGGTAATGGGTGCGACGCTCCAAAGCGCTTTGGCGTCGTGCCTCGGTTCCCGCCGCGGTGGCCTGGTCTCGTGCCTTCGTCGCATCGACCCACAAGGCGGTGATCGCACCGAAAGCACCAAGAAGCACAGCCACAAGTACCGCCGAGAGGGCCGCCAGCGCCGGGCGTCGCCGGGTCCACTTGAAGAGGCGATCGAGCGCATTCGGTGGCCTGGCCCGGATCGGACGTGCGTCGAGGAAGTACCGCAGATCCTCGGCCATCGCGCCGGCCGTGGCGTACCGTTTTGAGGGTTCTTTTTGGAGCGCCTTGAGGACGATCGTTTCGAGGTCGCGAGGCAGCCCCGGACGGAGCCGATGCGGGGCGATCGGCTCTTCGAACTTGAGGGCCTGGACGACCTCGAGCGCAGTCTCGGCCCGGAAGGGAGCGCGGCCGGTGAGGAGCTCATAGAGCATCGCCCCGAGTGCGTAGATGTCCGCCGCCGGGCCAACGGATGCGCCCGTGGCCTGCTCGGGAGCCATGTATTCCGGAGTCCCGAGCGTCGCGCCGGTCGAGGTCAGCCCGCTCTTGTGTTCCAGCGCCAGCGCCAGCCCGAAGTCGGCGATCTTGGGGATCACCCCCCTGAGCGGCCCGGCGTCCACCTTTTCGCTGGAGCGCTTCAGCAGGATGTTCGAGGGCTTGAGGTCGCGGTGAACCACACCGCACTGGTGTGCTGCGGCGATCGCCTCGGCGAGGGTAGCGACCAATCCGGCTGCGCTATGCGGCGGCCAGCCTTCGCTAAGGACCCGGTCGGCCAGTGAGCCGCCGTCGCACCATTCGAGGACCACGTAAGGTCGCCCCTGGTAGACAGCCACCTCGTAGACCTGCACGATCTGCGGGTGCTGCACCCGGGCCGCAAGCTCGGCCTCGCGATGAAATCGCTGCCTTTGACCCTCTGAGGCGAATTCGCCTGCCAGGATCATCTTGAGCGCGACGAGCCGCCCCAGTTCGCCATGCCGGGCCTGGTAAACCACACCCATACCGCCGCGCCCCACCTCGCGGAGGATCAGGTAGGGGCCGACCTCGTGGGGGATCGAGGTCGCTTCGGTGGCGAGCTCACTACGCGACTCGCTCGACTGCCGGGTGTCCCGCCCGAGAGCACGCGCCGCCCCGCGGCGTTCCCCGGCTCGCTCGGGCGTCTCGGAGACCGCCGAGGATGCCGTTCGCAATCGTCCGAGAAAGCCGTCGCGGGCCGAGAGCCGGTCGACCCTCTCACGACATCGCCGGCACTGCCCGAGGTGTTCGGCAACCCGATTCAGGTCTTCCTCCGCGAGCGCACCGGCGGCGAAGTCGCGCAGCAAGAAGTTGCCGGGATGGATGCTCTCAGGCGCCACGTCGGAATCTCCAGGGCCGGCTCGACCCCTCCTACCTTGAGAATCGGATGACCGGGCAGCAACCTGACTCGTCTTCAGGACTCATCGTCCAGCAGGCCCTCGGCCACTTCCTTGAGCCTCTTCAAGACGCGCGACCGGCCAGCGTAGACCGCGGCGAGTGTCATACCTAGCTCCCCGGCCACTTCGGCACCCGAGGCCCCTTCGAGCGCAACGCGGCGGAAGGCTCGCACCGTCGTTGGCTCGAATTCCAGCTCGATCAGGTCGATGAGGCAGCGGAGCACGTATTGATCATGCTCCTCCTCCCAGAATCGGTGCAGCGAGTTCTCGGGATCCTCCAGGCGGGCCAGCGTCTCCTCGGCCATGGTGTCGCTGAGCGTCGAGAGTCGCCGCGCCGGGGATCTCCAGTAGTTGCAACTATGGTTGTAAGCAACGGCCCGCAGCCAGGCACGAAACGCTCCGCGCCGGCCCGAGTGCTCGAAGGTCGGCAAGCCGCGCACGATCGCGAGCAGGATCTCCTGGACCAGGTCGTCCTGCTCCGCCTCGGGGACCGACTGGCGACGTAGGTACCCGCGGATCAGCGGCGTGTAGAGGCGGCTGAGGTCGGACCAGGCACCTTCGTCCCCCTCGCGGGCGCGGCGCAGCAGGCTCTGCCGTGTTACGTTCATGGCCAACTCGATCGCGTTGCATTTCGGTTCCTGTGGCTAGCCCGGGCTCATCCGTCGAACGCATCTATTCTAAAGTAATTTCTCGCCCCGCGTCAGGTCTTGTGGTCGAGGGGTGATTCCTTTACAGACGCAGGTCAACTAACTACGGCGTACACCCGGGCCGAGGTGTCGTTCAGCCGTTCGGACGCCGCCCCAGAGATCTCGTCGCCACACCGCCCGTTGGCTTCGCTCAAGCAAAGGGGCCCGAAAGCGGTGCGTGCCGCGGTATCCGACTTTGAACCCCAAGTCACCCGAACATCGACCTCAGGAGAGACAACATGGCTCGCCCATTTTCGGGATTTCAGAGCTGGGACCGCTCGATCCGGAGGCGGGATCGGGGCCGGCTCAACGGCAACTACGGCCCCGGAGGAGGGACAAGGGGTCATCACTAAATTGCGCTTCCTTAACCACTAAGCCGCTTGCATCAAGCGTTTACGTGCATGTCCTCGAGGCTCCTTTCCATCTCAAACAGTCGATATCAGTGATGTACCTTTTTCCCTCCCATGACATACAACGCCAACGCCGCGTCCTGGGCTTCCAGGCCGAGGCCGGAGACGCCCTGGCGGACGGTGCTGACGCGGCGATAGGCGATCAAACGCAGGCGGTTCATTGTTCCATCCCCAAGTGTAACACAGTCCAAGGACGGGCGTCCCGGGACGGTGTCACATAGCACGGTCCCGCCCGCGAAGCAAGCAGGCGAGGCGTCACGACGGGGGAAAGACGCCTTCCTCGATCAGTTCCCGCCGGAACCCAACACGATGATCGAGATTGATCTTCAG
>JBKQMT010000121.1:0-5063 GCA_052146595.1 Acidimicrobiales bacterium | reverse complement strand
TCGGCGCAGGGAAGACCGCCCGCCTTGAGCGCCTGTGCGAGGGGATAGGCGTTCTCCTCCTCGTTGATAACGATCACCGGCACGAGGCGCACGGAGCCGATGGCCTTGAGAATGTCAGTCATGACTTGATCCTATCATCCCATCCTTGCCAAAGGCCTTCTAAGGAGTCATGAACAGCGCAGAAGCTGACAAAGGCATCCTCGTAGGCACGGACCGCGTCGGGACAAGGCGTCCAGGTCTCGGTCACGCGGCCCACCGCCTCGGCACCTGCGGCGGCGTCGCTGTACCAGCCCGCCGCCACCCCGGCGAGGATGGCGGCGCCCTGGAGGCCGCCTTCGGCCGACTCGAGCACCTGCACAGGGTGGGCGAAGACGTCGGCCCGGATCTGGTTCCACAGG
Organism: Acidimicrobiales bacterium; assembly: GCA_052146595.1. Lineage (GTDB taxonomy): Bacteria > Actinomycetota > Acidimicrobiia > Acidimicrobiales > Bog-793 > Fen-455. Next base: position 4,665 of record JBKQMT010000121.1, on the reverse strand, counting down.
CTGCTCGTGGCGCCTCCCCCGCTGCAACGGATGGAGCCTTGCAGCCCCCCAGGGCAGAGGCATCTCAACGCCCTGCAGTCCTCCAGAGTTATCCCCTCCATGACCGCCCGGACGAAGTGGGCCCGTTGGTGGCGCAATGTCGCGCCCACGAAAGAGGCCCTGGAGCGGGCGCTGCCGAGCGTCCGCTCACCGAGCAGGTAGGGGAAGAACAAGAGCCCGCCCGAACCGGCTTCGACCTGAGCCGCCTGTATGACAAGCGAGTCGAACGCGGCCTTGACCTGATCGGGGGAGCTGCCGGCGGGCGGGCAGAAGGTGTCGACGAACCAGCGCAACGACTTCCCGGCCGCGTCCTCGATGCCGAAGCGGATCCAGCCGCCGCTGGCCGATCGCAGGTTCATGATGCGAAAGTCCGGCGAGGCGCTCTCGGCGGCGAGCGACATGATCGAGGCAGTTCCCGCGACGAGGCCGACCCGGCCCGCTTCGGTGATGCCCATTCCGAGCAGCTGGCACATCATGTCTCCGCTGCCCGCCGCCACGGGCGTCCCCTCGGCCAGACGTGTGCGCCTGGCCACCGCCTCGGTCACGGTGCCGATCACCGACGAGGAGTCGACTATCTCGGGAAGCTTGCCACGGTCGACTCCCAGGGCCCCCAGCTGCGCTTCGGACCACTGGCCACTGCCGGCGTCGCAGAGGAAAGAGCCGGAGGACTCCGAGGGATCGGTGGCTGCCTCGCCGCAGAGGTGGTAGTTGAGGAAGTCCTTCGGCACCAGCAACTTCCTGGCCCGTTCGTAGGCATCTGGTTCATTGGCGCGCAGCCAGGCCATCTTGAAGCCCGCCCAGGCCGGCAAGGGCCGGTTGCCCGCCAGGTGGGAGAGCTCCTCTGCGTCTGGTCGCCTTTGAAAGTCTTCCACCTGTCCCAGGCAGCGCTTGTCGCTCCAGATCGCCGCCCGGGCGGTGAGCGGCGCCCCCGAGGAGTCGATTGCGACCACGCCGTGCATCTGGGCGCCCACGGCCACCGCTCCGACCGTCGCCTTGGGATTGCGCGCCATGACGGCATCGATGTTGGCGACGGTGGTCTCCCACCACTGCTCTGGGTCCTGCTCCGCCCAGCCCGGTCGGGGCACGAAAAGCTCCATCGGGGAGGAGGCTGTGTCGTGGATGTGGCCTTCGACGTCTACGAGGGCGGCGCGGGTGCTCTGGGTCCCGACGTCGATAGCGACCACATACTCGACCACCTCTCAGCCGTACCCGATCTCGATCCGCACGTGCTTGGTCCGCAGGTACTCCTCGATTCCCTGATGGCCCAGCTCGACTCCGAGCCCGCTGTGCTTCCAACCCGGGTAGGGGAAGGGCACGTCTCCTCCCCCGACGTTGTTCACGTTGACCGTGCCGAACTCGAGCCTCTCGGCCGCCTCCACGGCGGTGCGCAGGTCACGGGTGTAAAGGTAGGAGACCAGCCCGAATTGGAGGGAGTTGGCGCGCTCGACGGCCTCATCGAGGTCGTCCACCACCATGATCGGGGCGACCGGTCCGAAGGTCTCCTCGTTCAGCATCGCCATGTCCTCGCTGCCGACCACGACGGTGGGCAGGAAGAAGAAGCCACGGGAGAGACGCTCATCCTCCGGACGGGCGCCCCCGACGAGCACCTCGGCACCACGCCTGCGGGCATCGGCGACGTGCCTCTCCACGTTGTCCCTGGTGTCGGCGTTCGTCAGCGGCCCGACGTCGGGCTCGGGTTCGTCGAGCCCGGGACCGACGGTGAGTTTGGACGCCCGGGCGGCGAAACGTGCCAGGAACTCGTCGGCGACCGAGCGCACGACGAAGATCCGATTGACCGAGTTGCAGAGCTGACCTGCATTGCGGAACGACCGTTTCACCCCGTCGGCAACTGCCAGCTCCATGGGGGCGTCTCCGGCGACGATCATCGGCGAGTGGCCGCCCAGCTCCATGAGCACGCTCTTGATGTCCTCGGCGGCGATTCTCAGCAGGTGCCGGCCCGTCTCGGTCCCACCGGTGAAGGTGATCTTGGCCACCTTCGGGTGTCCCGCGAGCAGGTTGCCCACGGTGGCCCCGGCTCCGTTCACCGAGTTGAGCACCCCGGCGGGCAGGCCCGTGCCGACAGCTCCGGAGACAACCTCGAGCACGGTGAGAGGCGCTTCTTTGGAGGGCTTGGCGACCACGGTGCAGCCCGCGGCCAGGGCGGGGGCGATCTTCCATGCCATCAGGCCGAGGGGGTAGTTCCAGGCGGTGATGGCGGCCACCACCCCGAAGGGCTGGCGGATGACCAGGCTGCGCAGGGTCACGGACTCGGTCGGGATGGTCTGCCCGTAGACCCTCACCGCCTCGGCGGCGTAGTAGTCGAACGCCTTGGCCGCCGCTTGCACCTCGGAGGCCGCCTCGCTCAGCGGCTTGCCCTGCTCCAAGGTCAGGCTGCGAGCCAGGCGGGGGGCGTTTGACCTGATCCAGGAGGCGACCTCGGAAAGATGCCGGGCACGTCGTGACCCGGGCAGAGCAGACCAGGCTGGGAAAGCCTCGGCGGCCGCGGTCACGGTCTGATCGACCATCTGGGCGTCAGCGACCGGGGCGTAACCGACCACCTCCTGGTCGGCGGGGTTCAGCACCGCGGACTCTTCGCCGCGCCCGTCGGCCGAGACGACATGAGATCCGATCACCAGTTCGGCCCGTGCCGGGATCATGAGGCACCCCCCCGAGTCGCCGACCGGCGCAGCTGCGGGCCGTCGTCGCCGCGGTAGACGCGAATGGAGAAACCGCCCGTGCTCTCCATCGAGCCGTAGTCATGGCCAGCGTCGCCGTAGTAGGCGGCCAGGAAGGTCAGCGGCACGTGCCCGGTGTTGACCGTCCGATGGGCCCAGCCCGGGGGAACATAGACCGCGACCGATGGCGCCAGCTCTTGCTGCGACAAGTCTCCCTGTCGAGACTCCATTAACATTATCCCTTCGCCCGACATGCCCACGTATAGCTCGGCAGAGTCGCGATAATGGTGGTGGCCCCTTGTCATGAAGAACTCGGAGCCCACGGTGCCAGCTGAGATCGTTGTGGTGAGAAAGGCAAGGTGGTCCGGCTCGTTGGGGACATCCGGGTAATAGCTCCTGTATATGACGGGGTCGTCACCGGTCGCCAGGATGCTCCGGACTGCCGCCTGGTCCTCGAAAGCACTCGCCATGTCGCTCAGAGGTCTCACTAAAGACCCGCTGTAGGGCGTAAGCGAGCCGGTGGCGAAGTCGAGCACCACGCTGAAGGGACTAGCCGCCGACATCACAGTCACGTCGTGGTCAAACTCCGGGTCGCCTGCTTTGCAAACCATCAAGGTCCGTCCTTCCCAGACAGCCTCACCAGTGATTCGTCTGCGGCATGGCCTCAACCACCCCGATCAAGACGAAAGTAGCGCCGCGCCCGCTCACCAGGCCATTCCTGCTTGTGGCGTCGTCCATCTCGCCTATCCGGGCTAGCCGCGGCCCCATCATGGTGATATGACATCCAGTTCGAACTTGAAGCTGTGGCCTCGATATATGGCTACGTAGTACTCGAAGACAATCCCCTCGCTGGTGCGGGTGACGCTCTCGATGCGCAGCGCCGGCAGACCCTCGGTTGCTTGCAGGTAGTGGGCGTCCTCGCCGCTCAGCGCCGTGGCGTCGATGGCACGGTGACCTGTCGCGGGCCGGACACCGTAGACGTCGGCGAGCACTTGGTACAAAGAGCAGTCCGTCATGTCCCTTTCCGCCAGCCCGGGGAAGAGACGGGCGGGAAGCGCCGTGCGGACGACCTGGACAGGTATGCCGTCGACGCTTCGGACGCGGTCGAAATGGATGACGTCTTCCTCCATGCCGATCTCCAGCACCTTGGCCAGGCTCGCACCGCAGGGCTCGGTCTGCAGGGCGATCACCTTGGTGCCCACCATGTGGCCGGCGCGCTGCATGGATTCGTAGAAGCCGAGCGAGTGCTGGACGAAGCTGGTGTTGAGTGGCCGGCCGGTCACGTAGGTGCCCTTGCCCTTCACCTTGAGGACCAGACCCTCGCCCTCGAGCTCTCCCAGGGCCTGACGGACCACTGTCCTGCTCACCGAGTAGCGCCGGCAGAGCTCCGACTCCGAGGGAAGCAGGTCTCCCTCTTTGTGGTCGTTCTCTATCTCCTTGGTCAGGATGCGTTTCAGCTGCTGGTAGTACGGCTCGAAGGAGCGGATCTCGATTCCCGCGCCTGGATAGGTCATGACAGGATTATAAGCGACAACCAGTCGGGACGCACTTCGCCTGGCTGGCGCCCCGGTCGCGGCTAGGGGGCGCCGGGCTGCCGGAAACCCAGCTGGGCGCTGGCGTTCTGCCTCGGGCGAGGCGGTGTCAGGCCCGGGGCACCCGGTCGATCACGCCCCGGTTGGCGAGGGCCTCGACGATGCGCTCGGCCGGGCGCCGCTCGAGCTCGGTGTCGGGGTGGTCGCAATCGGTGATCAGGACCAATGGCCGCGGCGGGCAGACGGGGTCGCCCGGCCCGCTCATGGGGACCTCGACCTCAAGCTTCCCACGCTCGAAGGAGGAAATCCGACAGCTCGGGCAGCCCGGCCAGGACCAGGTCGGGCTCGATCTCGTCCCGGCCGCTCGGGGCCGATACCCCGGAGAGCAACAACGCCGTCCGGGCCCCCACGGACTTGCC
>JBKQMT010000120.1:0-40519 GCA_052146595.1 Acidimicrobiales bacterium | reverse complement strand
CTGGCCGCGGCGGCACTGCAGTTCGTTCTCGCCCATCCGGCCGTCACGGCGGCTGTCGTCGGCGCGGCCAGCGCGAGGGAGGCGCACGAGAACGCGGCCCACTTCCGTTCCACGGTTCCCGCGGAGCTGTTCGAAGATCTCGCCGCGGCAGGCTTCGCGCCGGCGTTGCCGCCAGGGGCGTCTCACCGCACAACTTCGCCGTTGGCGGCGCGTTACAGGCGGCGATGACCGGACCCGGAACCGGTGTCTCGCCTGGAGTCGTCGGCATCGTCGACTCGCATCACCACCTCTGGGACCCTGCCGAGCGCCCCCACGACTGGCTCGTTGCGCTTCCATCGCTCAACCGGCCGTTCAATTTGAGCCAACTCGAGCAGGTTGCGACGCCCCTTGGCGTGTCGGCCACGGTGCTCGTGCAGGTTCTGAACGATGGCGCGGAGACCGAGGAATTCCTGGCGCTTGCCAGCGCAAGCGAGCTCATCGCCGGAGTGATCGGCTGGGTCGATCTGACCGACCCTGGGGTTGCAGAGTCCTTGGCACGCTTGACTGAGCTCCCGGGGGGAGACAAGCTCGTCGGCGTCCGTCATCTCGTCCAGAGCGAGCCGGACCCAGCCTGGCTGCAACGACCCGAGGTGCGACGCGGTGTCCGTGCCGTGAGCGAGAGCGGAGGGGCCTTCGACCTTCTCGTGTCCACCCGTGAACTCCCCGCCGCAGTGGATCTGGCCGAGCACCTCGAGGATGCGACTCTTGTAATCGATCACATGGCCAAGCCGGAGATAGGAGCCTCGATCTGGGAGCCCTGGAACGGCTTGATCGGCCGGCTCGCCCGCAACGAGTCGGTCGTCTGCAAGATCTCGGGGCTCGTTTCCCAGGCGGGCAGGCATTGGGACCCGGCCGCTATTAGTCCCTATGTGGAACGGGTCGTCGAGCTGTTCGGCCCGAACCGTCTGCTCTTCGGTTCCGACTGGCCGGTTTGCACAGCGATGGCGAGCTATGACCAGGTGCTCGGTCTCGCCCGCGATCTCGTAACGCCGCTCGTAGGAGAAGAGATCGACGCCGTCTTCGGTGGCACGGCGCGCCGTATCTACAAGCTCGCCCCGGGCGGCTTTGCCACCTCTAGGACGACTCGTACGGGCAGGAGCGGGTCTTAGCTATGCCCGAACTGCAAACGCCGTCCGGGAGCGGCCACGACCCTGTGCTCGCCCTGCGGCTCGGGCCGGAGGACGACGTGGCCGTGCTCACCGCCGACGCCACTTCCGGGGCACAGGTGCGCGTGGACCGGGACGTGATCAGAGCGAGCCAAGACATTGCGCGGGGCCACAAGATCGCCTTGCGGCCGATCGCTGCCGGAGACCCCGTGCACAAGTACGGCCAGATCATCGGGTTCGCGACGGCGACCGTCAGCACCGGCGAACACGTTCACTCGCACAACTTGGAGTTCCGGACCTTCGCCCGCGCCCACATGCCCGGAGCCGGGGCCAAGGCGACCCGGTTCGTCGCGGAGAGCGACCGTCTCAGCTTCGACGGCATCGTACGCGCCGATGGCCGGGTGGCGACCCGCAACTACCTGGGCATTCTCACCTCAGTTAACTGCTCGGCCACCGTGGCGAAGCTGATAGCCAGGCACTTCAGCCGCCCGGGCGTTCTCGACGAGTTCCCGGGTGTCGACGGGGTCGTGGCGCTCACCCACACCGGCGGGTGCGGCATGGACGGCCACGGCGAGGGCCTCGAGGTGCTCCGGCGCACCTTGGCCGGCTACGCACGTCACCCCAACTTCGCCGGCGTGCTCCTGGTCGGCCTTGGATGCGAGGACAATCAGCTGGACCTCCTCACCAAGGCGTTGTCAGAGCCTGCGGGCAGGCCGCTTCGTGTCATGACGATCCAGGACGAAGGTGGGACGACGGCCACGGTGGACAAAGGCATCACCTGCCTGAGGGAGATGCTCCCTGAGGCCAACACCGCCACCCGGCGCCCGGTGCCGGTAGGCGAACTCGTTCTCGGGCTGCAGTGCGGGGGCTCGGACTCGTTCTCCGGCATCACCGCCAACCCCGCCCTCGGTGTCGCAGCCGATCTGCTCGTCGCCCAGGGCGGGACGGCAGTGCTGGGGGAAACGCCAGAGATCTACGGGGCCGAGCATCTGCTCACCCACCGCGCGGTCAGCCCTGAGGTGGCGGACAAGCTGCTCGAGCGCATCGCCTGGTGGGAGTCCTACACGGCTGCCAATCACGGCTCCGTGGACAACAACCCCGCTCCGGGCAACAAGGCGGGAGGGCTGACGACGATATTGGAGAAGTCACTCGGCGCGGTCGCAAAGGGCGGCTCCACAAATCTGACCGGGGTGTACGGCTATGCCGAGCCGGTCACGGGGAGGGGGCTCGTGTTCATGGACACTCCCGGCTACGACCCCGTCTCGGTGACGGGGATGGTGGCAGGAGGTGCGAACGTCGTCTGCTTCACCACCGGACGTGGTTCGGCGTTCGGGTGCAAGCCCGTGCCGAGCCTCAAGCTTGCGACGAACACTCCCCTGTTTCTACGCATGGGCGACGACATGGACCTCAACTGCGGCGCGATCGTCGACGGAGACGTCGGTGTCGAGGAGATGGGCCGACGCATCTTCCACGCCCTGGTCGCCACCGCCTCAGGTTCGAAGACCAGAAGTGAGCTGCTCGGCCTGGGTGACGAGGAGTTCGTCCCCTGGCAGCTGGGAGCAGTGATGTGAGCCTGGAACCGGGAAGGCCCCTGGAAGATGCCTTGGTCATCTACGTGGCCTCGTCCCGAACGTGGGGACTGCACCTCGAAGGGGTCTGTTCTCGAGTCAGAATCCGAACAGGGCACGGGACAGCTCCTCGCTAAGGGGCGCACCGTACTCAGATATCTCGAACGCCTCCGCGTAACGGATGCTCTGCCCGCGAGCCTCCCCGTACTTGGCTACCAGGTCGGACCGAAAGCGGTCGGCCTCGGCGGCAACTGCCAGTGCTGCCCGAGCGCGCACGTACTGGCGACGCTCGTCTTGCGCCTCGGGGAGGTCTTCAACGTAGCCCTGGACCCAAGGCAGCCATTCCAGCACCTGAGACGCATGACTGATGATCGAATCGAGCTTCTTCTCGATGACTGGGTCGAGGTCGAACACGAGGTCTGCCTGCATCGGGTTCGGCCTGGTGAACCTGTCGGACATGAAGATCACGACCGGCTCCCTGTCCGGGACACTTACGAGCGGCAGGACATTCGGAACCATCACCATGTAACAGGCGTCCTGCACGATGACGCCCGTGTAGCGATGGTCCGGGTGGTAGTCGTTGATCCGGTGGCAGACGACGACATCGGGCCGGAACTCGCGGATTGTCCGGATCACCTTGTGGCGGTTCTCGAGTGTCGGGAGCAGTGAGCCATCCTCGTTGTCGAGGACGAGCGAGTCAGCACCGACGGCCGTGGCACCCGCATCCGCCTCGGCTCGTCGCAATTGGGCGAGCCGCGCCCCTGCCAGCGCGTGGTGCCCCGCGCTTCCATCGGTCATGGAGACGAAGCGGGCAACTCCACCGCCACCTGTCCACAGGGCGGCGAGCCCCGAAGCTTGGAGCTCGCAGTCGTCGGGGTGCGCCCCGAAACAGAGAAGCCGGTGCCCCGCTCCCACCTCGCTCATGGTCTTCGCAGCCCTGTCATGTGGCGCGCCGACTCGGGGCCCGGGCGGCGGCCAAGACCGAGGTGAGGCATCGCCCGGGCATCGTAGTCGTCCCGCGGTCCGGCGCCGGGGGCTGAAAGAGCGAGGGCCGTCTTTTGTGCAGCCCGAAGGTGTCAGGCACGCTCCAGCACCCGCTGCCAGGCGCGCTCGAGGCCGGCCGCGAGGCACCCGTCGACGACGGCATCGTCTCCAAGAGCGCTCACACGGATCTCAGGCACGACGGGCGCGAGCGCCCCGAGGGCTGTGCCAACCTCGGCGGCAAAGCCAGGGGCGCGGCCGAGGCCACCTCCGAGGACGATCAGCTCGGGATCGACCACGGCGATGATCGAGGCCAACGCCCTGGCGATGAGCGTCGCTTCCTCCTGCACGATCGCCTGTGCGACAGGATCGCCCCGGGCGGCGTCGAGGAAGATGCGCCGAGCGGACAAGCTTCCGCGCATGCCTGCCCGCTTCGCTGCCCGGACGACGGCGGAGGCAGACGCGGCCGCCTCGAAGGTCCCGCGGCGCTTGGTCTCCGCGGCGTCGACGTCCCCATTGGAGAGTGGCAGATAGGCGATCTCGCCAGCGGCACCGTGTGCCCCTCGGTGGAGCTTGCCGTCGATGACAAGTCCCAAGCCGACGCCGGTCCCGACCGACACGAAGGCGAAGGTTCCCACCCCGCTGCCATGCCCGTGGTCCCTTTCGGCGAGAGCGGCGGCGTCGACGTCGTTCTCGACGACCGTTGCACGCCCGAACAGACGCCGGAACTCGGTCAGCACAATGGGCTGCTCCCAGCCTGGGAGGTTGCCAGCCATCTTGAGAGCCCCCCGTGCGGCGTCGTAGACGCCGGGGCTCCCGATCACGGTCTGGGTGACCTTGGCACGGCTCAAGCCGGCCGATGCCGTCAGGGCGTCCCCGAGCGCGGTCAGCTCCGCCAATCGGCCCGAGGTCGTGGTAGCACGGACCTTTTGGTTTGTTTTTGCCCGGACTGCGCCGGAGAGGTCGGCGAGGGCGCCGCGGACGAACTCCCGGCCGATGTCCAGCCCGAGCACATAGCCGGCCTCCGGGCGGATCTCGTAGAGAACCGCGGCGGGACCGCGCACACCGCTACGCTGGCCGGCGACCCGTACGAGGCCGTCGCGCTCGAGGTTGGCAAGGGCGAGGGCTACGGTCGGTTTGGAGAGCCCGGATATCCGAGCCAGCTCCGCTCGCGAGAAGGGACCGTCTTTGCGTACCTCCTCGAGCAAGAGCTGCTTGTTCATGGTCCGGATGAGCTGGGGACGAGCCCCACGGGGGCCGGGGGCGCGCGGCATCAACGGCCCCTGGTCCGACGAGGTGTTCTTGGTGGCACGGACATTGATGCTGCCAGACTACTTGCCTTGAAAGAACTAATAGGATACTTTACTATTAGTTTGGTTCCAGGGCGTCCGGTTTCCGAGATGGCGGCGAAGGAGGCAGGGAAGGACGTGAGCGCGCCCGTCGTGCTGGGTCTTGACTTCGGTGGCTCGAAGATCGCCGCCGCCGTGGCGGATCTCGCCGGCAACCGCATGACCGAGACCACGGTCACGACCGATCCCTTGCTCGGGGCGCGATGGAACCTCGATCGCGGTCTCGCCGCCGCCCGCGCCCTGCTTGACCAAGTCGCTCCAGTCAATGAGCTGGCTGCGGTCGGGGCGTGCACATTTGGCATCCCCGCTGCTCACGGTGTGGGCCTCGCCCCGGCGATTCTCGGTTGGGAGGAGCTGGCGCTCGGCCAGGAGCTGGCCGCGACCTTCAAGGGCAGCGCTCTCCGCCTCGCGACCGATGTGAAGGCGGCGGCCGCAGCCGAGGCCTCGTCCGGGGCGCTCGTGGGCCACGATCCTGCGATCTACCTCAATCTCGGCACCGGGCTTGCGGTGGCGATCGTCTCCGGAGGCAGGGTCATAACGGGCGCGAACGGCGCTGCCGGCGAGATTGGCTACAACCTTCGCCAGTTGAGCGACCTCGGCCAAGACGAGCGGGTCGTGCTCGAGGAGGTCGTGAGTGGAATGGGCCTAGCGGCCGCTGCCCAGCTCAAGACGGGCCGTGTCCTGACCGCGGCCGAGGTATTCGCCGGCGAAGCAACCGATCCCAGGCTCGAAGAGGTCATCGAGCAGTTCGTTCGGGAGCTGGGATTCCACCTGGCGAACCTGGCCGTTGCCCTCGATCCTTCCCGCATCGCGGTCGGAGGAGGAATGGTGCGTTCGTGGGAACGCCTCGAGCCGCTTCTCCGCCGAACGCTCGAGACGACCGTGCCGTTTCCGCCCGAACTGGTCGTCGGCGCTTTTCCCTTCGACGCTCCCCTCGTGGGGGCGCTCAATCTGGCCCTCGGGGCTGCCGCCGAGCGCTTCGGTGCAGCCAATGACGGTGGCTCGCTTCTCGGTGGGCAGGCCGTGAGCATCTCAGGGGACAGGATCGGCCACGACCTGCGCGCTCCAAGCAACGGGTCACCTCAACAGCAGTCACAGACTTTAGGCGAGTGGCCGGGCGCTGAGGCTCGGGATGAGCTGCGACGGTCGGGTGCTCTCATTCTCGAGCAGCGGAAAACAGGTGGCAGGTTCTCCTGTTTCCGATCAGCGTCCACCGCTAGCATCTCGTTGGGATGGTGCCTGTGATCGCCCCAGACTCCGTCGCCGTCGGGGGGTGGCGTTGTGCGCTCGCTTTGTCGTGGCGTACGGTCGAGGCGCCAGATCGCGCCACCTACCGTCCCCGCGTCCCGTCCCGGCCCACTCCGACCGTGAACCCGCCCTCAAGAGTCCCGAGGCGGGCAAGCGGTCGATCCGGAGGTCGGGCTCCCGCACTCTTTGGCTACACGATCCGATGATCCGGCAAAGCAGGAGGAACCAATGACCAGGATGAAATGGGTATGGCGACTCATGGTGATCGGCACCGTGATCGCAATAGGCATCACGACCGCGGCCTACGGCAGTGCCGCCAAGCCAGGGAGCGCTAAGGCCGCTGCTGGCTCCGGGAGCTCGAGGGCCGCTGTTGAGTCTGGGGGTGGAACGTCCAACACCCTCAACATCTCGGACGAGTACGGCGTGACATGGACCTGTCAATTCAACCCCTATAACGCCTCGGACGAGTTCGACTCCTTCGGGCCCGTGTACGAGGAACTCGTGTATCAGGACGCCCTCGAGAACGGCAAGGCGACACCGTGGCTGGCGACCGCATGGGCGTGGAGCAACAAGGACGAGACGCTCACCTTCACGATCCGAAAAGGCGTCACATGGAGCGATGGCCAGGCCTTCAGCGCGAAGGACGTGCTTTTCACCTTCAACCTCTTGAAGAAGAACCCGGCGCTCGACCTGAATTCGGACTGGTCAGTGCTGAAAAGTGTCGCTCTCGTGGGATCCGACCAGGTGGTCCTCGAATTCAAGACGCCTGCGGTGCCTTACTTCTACTACATCGCCGACGAGACGCCGATCGTTCCCGCCCACATCTGGTCGACTGTCGGCAACCCGATCACCTACCTCGACAAGAGTCCGATTGGCACGGGACCCTACGTCATGACGAGCTGTGATGGCGCCAACATCCAGTACACGAAGAACAACCACTACTGGCAGCCCGGGCTTCCCCACATCGAGACCGTCAACTTCCCGTCCTACCTGTCGAACACGCCGGCGAACGAGGACTTGAGGAGCGGGCTAGACCAGTGGGGATCGCAGTTCATCCCGAACATCCAGAAGTTCTACCTTGCGGCGAATCCGAAGTACTACCACTACTGGTTCGAGCCCGTTTACAACGTGAACATCTACGTGAACCTGACGGACCCGCTCCTCTCCAATCTGGCCGTACGGGAGGCGATGGCGTACGCGATAAACCGTCCCCAGGTCTCCAAGATCGGCGAGTACGGCTACGAGCCCCCGTCGAACCAGACGGATATCGTGAAGCCGACTTTTTCGGGCTGGTACGACTCGGGCCTGGCCGCTCAGTACGGGAACGCCTACGCCTACGACCCGTCCAGGGCCATATCGATCCTCAAGGCCGCAGGCTTCAAGAGGGGGAGCAACGGCATCTTCGAGAAGGACGGCAAGCAGCTGTCCTTCACGATCGTCAACCAAGGCGGCTTTTCTGACTGGGTGGCTGCAGTGAACGTCGTCCAGAGCAACCTCAAGGCCGTCGGCATCCAGATCATCCCGGACAACCTGTCCAACACGACCTTCCTCTCCGATGTCTACGAGGGTCACTACCAGCTCGCCTACAACTGGGACACTGGCGGTCCCACGCCGTACTACGAGCTACGCCAGCTGCTCTACTCGCCGAACTCGGCCCCGATCGGCACCTCTGCCGCGAGCAACTGGGAGCGCTACTCGAGCAAGTCGACTGACGCTCTGATCGATGAGTACGCGGCGACGACGAGCACGAGCGTCCAACACAACGTCGTCGACCAGCTCGAGAAGGTGATGCTCTCGGAGGTGCCGGTGATCCCGGTCACCGAGGCCGTCGACTGGTACCAGTACGACACCCAGAACATCGGGGGGTGGGTGACGCCGAGCGATCCTTACGCGCAGCCCGCTCAGTACGCCTGGCCTGACTGGGGCGTCGTGCTCTTGCACCTCTACCACAAGTAGCGGGCTCAGGCCGGGAAACAGCAGGAAGGCGCCCGGGTGCGATTCGTCCTACGAAGGTTGGGGTTCTTCGTTGTCACGGTCTGGGCGGCCGTCAGCTTCAATTTCCTGATCCCGCGCCTCATGCCCGGCAATCCGGTGCAAGCTCTGCTAGCTCAACACCCCCACCTCGGACCCCAGGCGATCCACGCGCTGACCGTCCTGCTCGGAGGTGGGGGCAATCAGAGCTTCGGTGCTCAGTACCTCGAGTACTGGAAACACGTCGTGACGTTCAACTTCGGGATCTCGATCACGACGAGCTTCGGCACCCCCGTGAGCACCATGGTGTTCCAGGCCCTGCCGTGGACGCTCGGGCTCGTCGGCTTGACGACCGTCATAGCCTTTCTGCTCGGCACTTTTATCGGCCTCCTGAGCGCGTGGAAGCGGGGCAGCCTGCTCGACAGCGCCTTGCCACCGATATTCGTGATCACCTCGGCCTTTCCCTACTTCTGGATCGCGCTGCTCGGTGTGTACGTCTTTTCCATCAGGCTCGGGCTGTTCCCCAACGGAGGCGCCTACAACTTCCTGAGCGACTCGCCTGGCCTCGACTGGCACTACGTCGTCGACGTTCTGCAACACGCCTTCCTGCCCGCTATGACGATTCTCATCACCTCGATCGGTGGTTGGATCCTCACCATGAGAAACAACGTGATCACGGTTCTGGCGGAGGACTACGTTCGCATGGCGCGGGCCAAGGGGCTCAAGCCGTGGCGGGTCATGTGGACCTACGCGGGCAAGAACGCCATCCTTCCCAATCTCACCGGATTCGCGATGTCGCTCGGCTTCGTCGTGTCCGGTGCCATCCTCGTCGAGTACGTGTTCAACTACCCGGGTGTCGGGAGCATGCTGCTCGCTGCAGTGAGGGGTCTCGACTACCCGCTCATGCAGGCCCTCTTCCTGCTCATCACCGTCGCCGTGCTGTTCAGTGTGCTCCTCGCCGATGTGGTGACGGCGATTCTCGATCCCCGGACGAGAGAGCTCGGATAGGTTGGGTCGATGAAGAGGCAGGGCGACGGCAGAGGCGATCTCGGAGGCACGCCTGGCGGCGTCCGGGCGATGGAGCCCGTCCCACCGTCGAGGCGACGCTCTCGTGCCAAGATCTGGCGTGCTCTCCGTCGCAACCGGAAGGCCACCGCAGGAGTGCTCCTCTTGCTCTTTTTCGTGGTGCTTGCCGTCTTTCCGGGTGAGATCGCGCCTTACAGCCCCACGGCGATGAATTTCGTACAGGCCCTCGGGCCATCCAGCGCCCACTGGCTTGGCACGACCTCCCAAGGCCAGGACGTGTACTCGCAGCTCATCTGGGGTACCCGGCAGTCGCTCATCATCGCCCTCGCCGCGGGGGGGCTGGCGACCCTCATCGCGGTGATCGTCGGCGTCTCGGCGGCCTATCTCGGCGGCCTCGCCGACGGGGGGCTCTCGCTCGTGACCGACGTCCTGCTCGTCATCCCCATCTTTCCGCTCATAATTGTCATTGCGGCGTACCTACGCAGCGCCGGGTTGACCGACATCATCATCGTGCTTGGCGCCCTTGGGTGGTCCTACGGTGCCCGCCAGCTCCGTGTACAGGTTCTCTCCCTGCGACACCGGGACTTCCTGGAAGCGGCGCGGGTTCGAGGTGAGCGCAGCCTCTACATCATCGTGGTCGAGATCCTGCCGACGCTCACCTCGCTCATAGTGGCGACCTTCCTCGGCTCGGCAGTTTTCGCAGTTCTCACCGCGGCCGGCCTCCAGTTCGTGGGCCTCGGCGACCCGAATGCCATGAGCTGGGGCACGATGCTCTACTGGGCGCAGAACAACGAAGCGCTCGGAGCCGGGATGCCGTTGTGGGCGATCATGCCTGGTGTCTGCATCGCCCTGCTCGGCGCGGCGTTCGCGTTCTTGAACTACGCCTTCGACGAGATCTCCAACCCTGCGTTGCGTCCTGTGCGACGCCTGTCCCGCACGCCCTTTGTCCGCCCCGCTGAGCACCCGCTCGAGCGGGTGAGCGAGAGCGTGGCCTCTTGAGGGCGTCCCGAAGCCCGACCGGGAGCCGTTGCGGTGGCTGAGCCCGAGAGGGATCCCCGAAGGGGTGCGGTCCTCCCTCCTGGGCTTTCGGGCAACGGCTCCGCGACCGGCCGCCCCTCCCCGGAGAAACTGCTCGAGGTCCGCCAGCTTTCTGTCGCCTATGCCGCCGACAGCGGTCCTGTCGTCGCCGTCGACGCCGTCGATCTCGACCTCGACAGCGGAGAGTTCCTCGCCGTCGTGGGTGAGTCGGGTTGCGGGAAGTCGACGCTCCTGTTCGCCATCGCGCAGTTGCTGAACCCGAATGCGGGCATCACGGGCGGGAGCGTCGTCTTCCGCGGCCTTGAGATGGCCGAGATGAGCGGCAAACAGCTTCGCCTCGTGCGGTGGCGCGAGTTCTCGGTCGTCATGCAGAGCGCCATGAACGCCCTCAACCCCGTCATGACCCTGGCCGAGCAGATGCGGGACGCCTGCAGGGCGCATTCAGCGATGTCGAAGCAGGAGATCGTGGATCGCTCGGCGGAGGTGCTGCGGCTCGTCTCCATTGACCCGGTCCACCTCGACAGCTACCCACACCAGCTCTCGGGTGGTATGCGCCAGCGCTCGATGATCGCCATGGCACTGCTGTTCACGCCGCAGCTCGTGATCATGGACGAGCCGACCTCGGCCCTCGACGTCGTGGCTCAGCGCTCACTGATGCGCCAGATCAAGGACTTGCAGGACCGTCTGGGTTTCGCGGTGATCTTCGTCACCCATGACATCTCCCTCGTGAGGCACTTCTCGGACCGCCTCATGGTGATGTACGCCGGTCAGGTAGTCGAGCTCGGCCCGACCTCTGCCGTCTTTGGCACGCCGCGTCACCCGTACGCCCGCGCTCTGCTGGAGGCATTTCCCTCCATCCGGGGCCAGAGGGTTGCCCTCACGGGTATCGCCGGCTCGCCCCCGGACGTCGCTTCGCCCCCGCCCGGCTGCCGCTTCCAGCCGCGCTGTGCCGACGCCATGCCCGCGTGCGCTTCTGTAGAGCCGCCGCTCTACGAGCGCGGTGGTGCAGTTGTTCGCTGCCTGCTCTACAAGGACGCGAGTTCCGGGGAGGCTAGTCTTGCCGGCCGTTCTGCCCGGCGCGAAGACAATCAGGCCGACGGACCCTCGTCAGAAGGGGTCCTCCCCGAGCGCTCGGTTTCAGGATCGAGTGACACCTGGCCCCCGACGGCTCCGCTGCTCGAAGTGATCGGCTTGACTCGGAAGTTCAGCCTTGGCGGGTTCTGGACGAAGAAGATGCTCCACGCCGTCGACGACGTGAGCTTCACGATCGCGCCGCGCGAGATCGTCGCACTTGTAGGCGAGAGCGGGAGCGGCAAGAGCACGATCGCCAGGCTGCTTGCCTTGACCTACAAGCCGACTTCCGGGGAGGTGCGTTTCGAGGGCAAGCCAATCAGCACGCTCCGCGGGCGTGCGGAGAAGCTCGCTTATCGCGGCCACGTTCCCATGGTCTTCCAGGACCCGTACAGCTCTATCAACCCGACCTTCCGCGTCTCGCACGGGATCTTGCGAGCGATAACGCTGCACCGGCCCGATATCGCCCATTCAGCGCGCCATGACGAGGCCCTCCGGGTGATGGAAGCGGTCGGCCTCACTCCTGCCGAGGTCATGTTGTCCAAGTACCCCTACGAGTTGAGCGGTGGCCAGCGGCAGCGGATCGGTTTCGCCCAGGCGCTAGCCCTTCGTCCCAAGCTCATACTGGCCGATGAGCCCGTCTCGATGCTCGACGTATCCATCCGGGTCGGCGTCCTGAACATGATGGCTGATCTACGGGCGCGCGAGGGCGTGTCCATCCTCTACATCACCCACGACCTCGCTTCTGCCCGCTATGTCGCCGACCGGGTCATCGTCATGTACGCAGGGCACGTCGTCGAGGTCGGGCCGACCGAGCAATTGCTGGCTCGTCCGCGCCATCCCTACACCAAGCTCCTGCTTTCGGCCGTGCCCGATCCCCGGGCGCCGCTCGACGACTCCGGCGCGTCGGATGTCGGCGAGGCGCCGAAGGTTGTGAACCCCTCGCCTGGGTGCCGTTTCGAGCCGCGCTGCCCCTGTGCCATCGAAGAGTGCCGGAGCGTCACGCCACAACTCGGCGAGGTTGCGTCCTCGCAGCTCGCCGCCTGTCACGTGGTTCTGTCGCAGACCTGGGCGGAGGGCCAGGCCCAACCCGTCAGACTCCGCGGCCGCGTGACCGCCGAGTGACCGCCGTCTCAGTCTCGATCCTGCCTCGCCCGCTCAGTGTCACGGCGGGGCAAGGGTGCGCGAGCGGCACCGGCGCGACGGGTGCTGTCCTCTCAGACGGCCTTGTTCTCGCCCACGCAGCCGGCCTCACGAGAGAAGCCCGCTGGTTCCGCCAGGTGCTCGAAGCCGGCACGGGTTGGGTAGTCAGCCTGGCGGGACCCGAGGGGTCGGAGAGAGCAGCCATCGAGCTCCAGCTCGGTGACCTCACCTATCTGCCGAGCGAATTCGACGCCCTCATGCCAGCTGAGACCCGTCACGAGTCCTATCACCTGCGGGCATCCCAGGGAAGGGTCGTCATCACCTCTCCCGGTGGGGCCGGCGTCTTCTACGGGCTCCAGACGCTTCGCCAGTTGCTGCCCGACTCGACGTTCCGCCGCGCAGGACGCTCCCGCGCCATCCACCTCCCCGAGCTCGAGATCATCGATGCGCCCCGCCTCAGCTGGCGAGGTGTCCACCTCGACGTGTGCAGGCACTTCATGCCGAAGTCATTCCTCCTGGAACTCATCGACCTCGTCGCCCTGCACAAGTGCAACGTCCTCCACCTCCACCTCACCGAGGACCAGGGTTGGCGGGTTCCCATCGACCGCTATCCCCTGCTCACCGAGATCGGCGCCTGGCGGAGCGAGTCACCGGTCGGCCCCGAAGGGGACGGCCATTTCGACGGGGTGCCGCACGGCGGGTTCTACACCCGCGAGGACCTCGAGGAGATCGTGGTGTTCGCCGCCGAACGGCACGTGGAGGTGCTTCCCGAGGTCGACATGCCCGGCCATATGGTCGCCGCCATTGCCTCCTATCCCGAGCTCGGCAACAGGAAGGAGCGCTTGCAGGTCAGCACGAGCTGGGGTATCTCCACGCACGTCCTCAATCTCGAGGAGAAGACGCTCCTCTTCTGCACCGACGTCATCGATGAGGTTGTCGACATCTTTCCCGGGAGGTGTTTCCACGTCGGTGGAGACGAGTGCCAAACCATCGAGTGGACGACGAGCCCTCGCGCCCAAGAGATCATGCGCGAGCAGGGTTTCACCGAGGAAAGGCAACTCCAAGGTTGGTTCACCGCACGGATGGCCGAGCATCTCGCCGCTCGCGGGCGCACTCTCGTCGGCTGGGCTGAGATCCTCGATGGGGGAGCGCCGGAGGGTTCCATCGCCATGTCGTGGCGGGGCGAGGAGGACGCGGTCAAAGCGGCGAAGGCCGGACACCGCGTCGTCATCGCTGCACAGGATTGGCTCTACTTCGACCGGCCCTATTCACCTGACCCTGCAGAGCCCCCAGGTAGCCCTGGCGCGACGAGCGTCGAGAAGGTCTATCTCTACGAGCCGGTACCGGAGGTCATTCCGCCCGAGCAGCGTCACCAAGTTATCGGCGCCCAGTGCCAGCTCTGGACTGAGTACGTGGCGACACCAGCTCAAGCGGAGTACCTCTATTTTCCAAGGCTGTCGGCCTTCGCCGAGACTGTCTGGACAACCGAGACGGCGGCGCATGCCAAGTCCTACGAGGAATTCGAGCCCCGCCTCGCCCGGCATCTCACCCGACTGGCGGCCCTTGGCGTGAACTACCGTCCGCTCAAGGGGCCGACGCCCGGACAGGCGCGGGTCTGGAGAAATCCGGGTAGCTGGTTGTCGCGCTGAGCTGAGGTCTTGATCAACGGCGAGCGACTGCACTTGTGAACCGCTTCCGAAGCGGCCGGAGCTGGCATGCAGAGTGATGGCGACGGCCAGCTATAGCTAATTGCTGCTGACCACGACCAGCTCCGAGTCCAGCCAACCCGGTGCGGCCGCTTCGACGACCGCCCGAGCCGCCCTTCCCAGCTGGGTGAGCTGGGTGGGCGTGAGAACGTCGACGACGAGCCTGCGGACTTCTCGGACGTGGCCGGGTGCGACCCGCTGGACTTTCTTCCAACCCGCAGGTGTGAGCTGCGCCTCGGTGTGGCGGCCGTCTTCGGGGCTCGGGCGGCGCGTCACCCAGCCGGATTTCTCCAGCCGGGTCACGGCGTGTGAGAGCCGGGACAGCGATCCCTGGGCGAGGACCGCGAGCGCGGACATGCGCATGGTGCGCCCGGGTGCTTCCGACAGCCTGGCGAGGACGAGGTACTCGAAGCAGTTCATTCCGGCGTCGCGCTTGAGTTGGGCGTCGAGGGCGGATGGGAGGGCTTGTGTCAGCGCCAGCGTCGAGATCCAGGCGCGATGTTGTTCCGGGGCGAGCCAAGGGGTGTCGTCAGTGGTGTCTGTCACGCGCTCATTCTATCGCTGTGTTGAACATTCAACCCTCGTCGGCTAGTATCACTTGAACATTCAAGTCAAGGAGACAAGATGAGCGTCGCATTGTGGGTCGCAGCCGGAGTGCTTGCCGCGGCCTTCCTGATAGCAGGCTTTCTGAAGCTGACCCGGAGAAAGGACGACCTGCAGGCGTGGTGGCCCTATGTGGCTGACCTCTCCGCAGCTCAAGTGAAGGCCATCGGGGCGCTCGAGGTGGCGGGCGCAGTCGGACTGATCCTTCCCGCGGTCACCAAGATCACCACCATCCTCGTTCCACTCGCCGCCACCGGGCTGGCGGTCACGATGGTTCTTGCAACGGTGGTCCACTTGCGTCGCCGCGAAAGCATCGTGCTCAACATCGTGTTGTTCGCGCTGGCCGTCTTTGTCGCCTGGGGACGCTTCGGCCCGTATGCCTTCTGAGAATCCGCCGGCAACGATCCGCTGCGTGCGCAGTCGGTGTCGAGATCACTCGCGGTGACGGCGACCGCGACGAAGCTCAGGTGATGTCGGCGGCTCACCGCCATGAAGTCGGAAAGGAGTGGCGCGTCGCGCATCTCTCTGGCAGGCAGCTCTACGGAGGCCGAGACTTGCGCGTTGGGACGCTACACTGAGCGTTGCTGTTCACTCGTGCCGCGCGCGGCTGACCGGGACGCCGGCGGCGGGTGACCCAACGGATCCGGAGACCGAACTCGCATGAGAAGTCAGCCTGTGGCCGGCCCCGGTTCGCGCGCGGCGCCAGCCGACGCCGACGGGGCGACGACCGTCTCGAACGGAACACAGGGCCACGGGCAGCTCGGCTCGCGGCTGCGGCAAGCCCGGCAAGCCGCTCACCTCGGGGTACGCGAGCTCGCTCGCCAGTTGGAGCTGTCGGCGAGCCTCATCTCCCAGATCGAGCTCGGCCGGGTCGTTCCGTCGGTGAGCACGTTGTACGCCCTCACCACCGCTCTCGGCGTGTCGATGGACAGCCTCTTCGGCGAGGGTGACGGCGCCGCAGCCGGCCGGCCCTGGTCGAGCGGGCAGGCGCCGCGGCGCGAGCGGGAAGGGCCCGCGCGTGAGCAAACCTACATCCAGCGCCGCGACAGTCGCCGGTCGATCGAGCTCGAGCAGGGCGTCCGTTGGGAGCTGCTTACCCCGAGCCCCGAGCCGGGGGCGGAGTTCCTAGAAGTGACCTACCCGGTGGGTGGCAGCTCGAGTCCGACCAATCACGCCATCCGCCACAACGGGCGCGACTACTGCCTGGTCCTCGATGGCCTTCTCTCGGTCCAGATCGGCTTCGAGGAGTTCCTACTGTCCGCCGGCGACTCCTTGGCCTTCGACGGGACCATCCCGCACCGCTTCTGGAACGACGGCACCGAGCCGGTGCGTGCGGTCTGGTTCGTGCTCGACCGAGGAATCTCCCGCAACTGAGAGCAGCCGGCCCGTCAGGGGCTGACGGTTCGCTTCGCGGCAGCGCGGCCGCCGTCCCAGTCGGTGTAGGTGTACGGGTTCGGGATCAGCTCGGCGGCAGGTAGCTCGGGCGCCATCGAGTCGACCCACTCGAGCGGGCCGAGCTCGCGCCGCGCGTACTCCACCGTGTTGCCCACGGCCGCCTTGGCAGTGGCAAGGTCGATCCCGACGAGGCGGTGCTCGGACTTCACGATCCGACCATTCACCATGACCGTGTGCACGTCGCCCCTCCCTGCCTGGTACACGACGTGACCAAATGGCTGGAGGATGGGGAACATTGCAGGGGAGTTGTCGTTCTTGATGAGCACGACGTCGGCCTTCTTGCCAGGCGTCAGACTGCCGATCACGTTCCCCATGCCAAGCGCCTCTGCCCCGCCGACTGTTGCCCAGCGGACCACCTCTTCGGCGTGCAGGGCGTTGTGCACGACCGTCTCCCCCTTGGCGTGCGCCTCCAGGTGCTCGCGGGACCGGTCGGCGCTGAGCGTGGCCCGCATCGCTGAAAACAGGTCGCCGCTCCACCAGACGCTCGTGTCCATCGAGAGCGAGACTGGGATCCGGTGACGCCGCAACATCCAGGTGGGGGGATACCCCTGGCCTGCACTCTGCTCGCTTTCGGTGGAGACCGAAGTGTAGGCACCAGAAGCGGCTATGCGCTGGTAGGAATCTTCGGACAGGGTCGCCGCATGAACGTAGGTGACCCGCTCGGTCATGAAGCCGTTGTCTGACATCAGCTTGATGCCGGAGTCGTTGGTCGCCCCCCATACCCCGGCATGTGTCGTGACCGCAAGGTCCAGCTCCTTGGCGGACTCGAAAGCGCCCCGTTCAGGGAAAGCCGGGTCGCCTGTGACGTCGAAAGCCATCTGCAAGCCGAGCATGTCGTTTTTGGACGAGAAGTTGCGACTAACGAAGTCCCGAAAATCCTTGGACTTGCTCCACTCCCACGGCGCGCCGAGCAGGTTGCCGTAGGCAAGGACGAACCGGCCAGGGACCTCGCGCAATGCCTTCAACGCCCCTTCGCCGTGTTCGACCGTCTGCAGCCCGTGCGACCAGTCGACCGTCGTGGTCACGCCGGCGTCGATGGCCTCTATGGCGCCGAGGAGGTTGCCAGCGTAGATGTCCTCGGGCCGGAAGATCTTGCCCCACTTCAGGTAGTAGAAGACGAAGTACTGAGTGAGTGTCCAGTCTGCGCCGAAGCCGCGTAACGCCGTCTGCCAAAGGTGCCTATGGGTGTCCACCATCCCCGGCATTACTATGCCCCCTGAGCAATCGATCACGGTCGCCCCCTCGGGAAGCGGCAATCCGGCCCCGACGCCGCGGATCGTGTCGCCCTCGACGAGCACGTCACCGTGCTCGATTACCCCGGCCCGGTCCATCGTCAGGACCGTGCCCCCTTGGAATAGCACGGAGCCGTTGTTCATGGTCGTCCCCCATTCTCGGTGTTATGTGGCTGCCCCGTCGGGCGCTGATTGGATCGTTCCCCAGGCCTCAGGCGCGGCCGGGTTCCCGCCGCCGCTCGGCGGTATTGCGGTGTGACTGGGCGTCGCGCGTCGTCGGGAGCGGCCCGTCGACAGTGAAATAGCGCTGACCTGCCACCAGGAGTTCCTCGGCGGGGAACTTGGTGATCACTTCGCAACCGTCCGCGGTGACCACCAGCTCCTCCTCTATACGGGCTGCCGACCAGCCGTCCGAGGCCGGCCAGTAGGTCTCGAGGGCGAATACCATCCCCTCTTCGAGCGCCTCGGGGTGCTCGAAGGAGTGCAAGCGGCTGAAGATCGGTTTCTCCCAGATAGACAGCCCCACTCCGTGTCCGTATTGCAGAGCGAAGGCTGCGAGCTCGTCAGGGAAGCCGAATTCGGTGGCCGCCGGCCAGACCGCGCAGATGTCGGCGGTTGTCGCCCCTGGCCGGACAAGGTCGATCGCATTGTCCATGTAGTCGCGGCACCGCCGGTAGGCGTCGCGCTGCGCGCTGTTAGCGCTGCCGACGGCGAAGGTCCGGTAGTAGCACGTCCGGTATCCGTTGAAGGAGTGGAGGATGTCGAAGAAAGCCGGATCCCCCGGGCGAAGGATCCGGTCGCTATAGACGTGCGGGTGCGGCGAGCATCGCTCGCCGGAGATGGCGTTCACTCCTTCCACGTGCTCGCTGCCAGCGTCGTAGAGTGACTTTGCAACGAGCCCGACGCACTCGTTCTCGCGAACGCCGGGTCGCATGAACGCATACAGTTCGTCGTACGCGGCGTCCACCATCGAGGCGGCAGTGACGAGCAGGGAGATCTCGTCTTCGGTCTTCACACGGCGGGCTTCGAGGAAGACCTGTTGGCCGTCGACGACGTGAATTCCCGCCGCGCTCAGCGCCATGAGCACTGGTAGCTCGGCGACGTCCACCCCGACCGGTTCACCCGCCAGCATGTACTTGTCGAGCTCGCGCTTGATTGCTTTCGCCACTTCTTCGGCCCTCCCAGCTTCGGGCGGGAAGGCGCCGCGGAGCGTCGAGATGCCGGGGCGCGAGCCGTGCTCGGCTGAGGTCCCGGTGCCGTTCGAGCCGACCCCATTTGTGCCGTAGGCACCCGAGCCGTGGTCGAGCCACGGGTTGTAGAGAACATGGTGGCGTGCCGCTGAGCCGAAGTCCCAGATGACCGGTTCGCCGCCACGCGGCAGCAGGGCGAAGCGGATCAGCTTGTCCATCGCCCAGGTCCCAATGTGGGTGGCGGTCATGTAGCGGATGTTGTGAAAGTCGAATGTGAGCAGCGCGCCGAGATCGCTCGCCTCGAGCTTCTCGCGAAGCCGCGCCAGGCGCTCCTTACGAAGGCGATCGAAGTCGATGCGCCTCTCCCAGTCGACAGCAGTGAGTCCGAAGCTCTGAAGGGAACGGGGAGACGTCATCGCAGTAGCCAGCCCCCGTCGATGAACAGGTCGGTGCCGTTCATACCGCCACACTCCAGCAAGAAGCGTGTCGCCGCCACGCACTCGGCCATCGTCACGAGCCGCCCAAGCGGGGTGCGGTCGACGACCGCGTCGAGCGGCTTGCCCTCCCAGTATGGACTGTCCCCGACTATCCCGGGGTGGATGGCGTTGACCCGGATCGGTGCCAACTCGCAAGCGAGAGTACGCACCAGCCCCGACACCCCGCCGTTCACGGAGCTGACGGTCGTCGAGCCGGGGTACGGTCGCTCCTTGGCCAGCCCACCGAATAGCACGATCGAGGAGTCTGGCGACATTCGCGTCCGCAGGACGTGCACGACCTCGGGGTAGCCGACGAGCTTCAGGACCACGAGTCGCTCGGCGCGCTCCTTGTCGTAATCGAGGATGCTGTTCACGTCGCGCTCGACAGCAGCGATGGCGAGATGCGCGACTGGGCCGACGTCCGCGAGTGCCGCGGCGATCGTCTCCGGCTCGGCGAGGTCGACGCCGACCGCCCCGGTGTCGCCTCCGATCTCGGCGGCGATCTCCTGGCTGCGCTTGATGTCGCGCCCGGAGATAACCACCTTCCTGCCCTCGGCGGCGTACTCGGTGGCGAGCAGGCGCCCGATTCCCGAGGTCCCCCCGATCACCACAACCGCACCGGCTGTCATAGACCTCTCCGTTCTCCGAACAGTTCTGGATGGACTCACGACGAGTTGAGTCGGGTCCAGGCATCAAGCCCGACCGCGAGGATCAACAGTGTGCCGAGGGCGATCTGCTCGTACAGCGGGTCCAGCCCGAGCAGGTCGAACCCGTTGCCGACGAGAGCGATGAAGAGCACCCCGACAACGGAGCGCCAGATCGCGCCCTGGCCACCGAGGATGCTCGTGCCGCCGACGACGATCCCCGCCAGCACCGTGAAGGCTAGTGTCGCCCCGGCCGACGATTGAGCCGAGAGGACGCGGGAGGTGTCGATCACCCCGCCAAGTGCAGCCGCAGTGCCGCTAATGGCATAGGCAACGATCCGCACCTGTGCGACACGCACGCCGGCCAAGCGGGCTGCCTCGGCGTTGCCGCCCGCCGCGTACATGTACCGCCCGATCGTGGTCCGCGACAGCAGCAACCCGACCGCCAGCACAAAAACCAGCGCCACCCAAGTCGAGGTATGGACCGAGAGGAAGCTCGTGCGCGCGAGATCGCCGAAGCTCGGCTTGTTGAAGTCTGTGACGATGTTGCCGCCCGTCGCGAGGCTGGCGATCCCACTCACGATGTAGGAGGTGGCGAGAGTGGCGATGAGGGCGTTGACCCGGAAAACTGTGACGATCATCCCGTTCACGAGTCCTGCGGCGAGACCCACGAGCAGGGCCAGGGCGATCGCCAGCGCCGGGTTGGTGATGAGGGCGAAGTGCGCGGCCGTCACCCCTGCGAGCGCGTAGACCGCCCCTATCGACAGGTCGAGCCCGCCGGATACGAGCACCAGCGTGGCGGCCGCCGCTGGAATCAGGGTGGAAGCCTGCTGGTCGAGGATGTTGAGCAGGTTGCCCTGGGAGAAGAACGGTCCGCTGGTCGTCGAGAGAACGACGAAGAGCGCCAAGAACGGCAGCAGGATTCCTCCTCGGCGGAGGTCGACGAGGGCGCGGGCGCGCGCCAACGTGCCAGGTGGTGGCGGTACCTCGGCCGAGCTCGGGGTCGCGACGTCCACCATGCTCGTCACGCTGCTCCCTCCCGATCGAGGAAGGCCGCCGCGAGCACCTCGCGCTCGGTGGCCGTCGCCCCGTCGAGCTCGGCAACCACTCGGCCAGCGCGCATCACGACAATGCGGTTCGCCAGCCCCAAGACCTCCTCGATGTCAGAGGAGATCACGAGCACCCCGCGGCCCTCGCTGGCGAGCCGCACCAACAGCTCGTAGATTGCTCTTCGCGCCCCGACGTCCACGCCTCTGGTCGGCTCGTCGGCGAGGATGACCTGCGGCTCGCAGAGCAGCATCCTGGCGAACAGAAGCTTCTGCTGGTTCCCGCCCGACAAGGCCCCGACACTCATCTTGTTGCTCGCTGCCCGCACGTCCACGAGCCTGAGGGCGCCGTCGGCGCGGCGTCGTTCGAGGGAACGGCGAACAAATGAAAGGCGGCTGAGCGCCGGTAGTACCGACAGCACCGTGTTCTCGCTGACCGAGCGCCCGAGAAGCAGCCCCTGCTCCTTGCGCGACTCGGGAATCATCGCCAAGCCGGATCGCAGCATCCGTCGTGGTGAGCGGTGGCCAGCATTCTTGCCGGCGATCTCGAGCGTCCCCCGCTGGGCTTTGCGCATTCCGACGATCGCCTGCGCGAGCTCGGTGCGGCCAGCGCCGACAAGACCTGCCAGCGCCACGATTTCCCCGACGTGGACCTCCAAGGAGACGTCCTTGACGCCTGGAGCGGAGAGGTTGCGTACCGACAGAACGACCGGTGCGCCCGGGCACGGCTCGGCCTTTGCCGGAAAGGTTTGGTCGAGTGCGCGACCGAGCATCGCCTGCACGAGTGAAGCCTGAGTCTCCTCGACTGCGAGGCCGGTGCGGACCAGGTGGCCGTCGCGCAGCACGGTCACGGCGTCGGCGACTTCTAGCACCTCCCCGAGGAAGTGCGACACGAGCACGATCGTCCGGCCCCTGGCGCGCAGCGACCGGATGGTCTCGTGCAGGTGGGCTATCTCATCACGTCCGAGCGCGGCGCTCGGCTCGTCGAGGACGATCAGCTCGGCGTCACGGGCGATCGCTCTCAGGATCTCGATCTTCTGCTTGTCAGCGGTGCGCAAGCGCCCGGCCGTGGCGTCCGCGGCGACTCCGAAACCGACTGAGTCGCACAGCTCGCGGTAACGGCGGCGAAGCTCGCGCCGACGGACTACCCCGCCTGAGCGCGGCTCGACGCCGAGGTAGACGTTCTGCGCCGCCGTTAGCTCGGGGACAATTGCCAGTTCTTGAGCGATGGTTGCCACCCCGTGCAACAGCGCCTCCCTGGGGTTGCGAAACCGGACGGGCTCACCGCGCAACAGCATCGTCCCGTGGTCGGGGGCGATGACCCCGCCGATGATCTTGCCGAGGGTCGACTTCCCGGCACCGTTTTCGCCGACGATCGCGTGCACCGAGCCCACCTCGATTCTCATCGAGACCGACTCGAGCGCACGCGCACCGCCGAAGTGTTTGGAGATCTCGTGCAGCTCCACATGCGCTGCACGAGACTCCGGCACTGCACTCACGTTGGGTGCGGCCTCAACCCGGCCACTCGGCGTGGAAGAGGCCGACATTGGCCTCGGTGATGACGCCACCGTCAGGCAGCTCGGAGACAGGGTCGACGCCACCGCTCGCGACACCGGTCCGGATGAAGCTCGCCAGGTCCTCTACGGCGATGCGGCCCTCGGTGGCGGGTAGCTGAGCGACGTCGCCGTACCAGGCCCCGCTACGAATGCCCCGCAGCGCCGCTGCGCTCGCACCGTAGCCGACGAGGATGACCTTGCCGGTCTTCCCGGCCCCGGCGACCGCCTCTTGGGCGCCCTCGATGCCCTGATCCGAACCGACGATGAGGTTGATGTTCGGGTCGGCCTCCAGCATGTCCTGGACGGCCGAGAGGCCGTCGCTCGGCGTGAAGTACGACTGGCCGTTCGCCACGATCTTGACGTTCTTGTCCGGGGCGATCGCGTTGTCGAAGGCGCCACGTATCGCCACATCGAGCGCCGACGCCTTTATGTCGTACAGGTAGCCGACGCTGCAGGGGTTGAGCTTGGCACAGGCGTGGTCCACCAACTCGCCAAGCTTCGTGCCGATCTCGGTCGGGACGAACACGACGTTCACCCCAAGTCCCTTGACTTGCGGCTGGTCGGTGCTGAGATTCGGGCCGAGCTCCTGGTCCAGATTGGCGACCGCGATGTGGTCGGCGATCGCCTGGCGAACGAGTCCCAACAGGCCTGTCCCGAAGATCGGCTGGACGATGATCCCCTGGAACCTGTGTGCCGTGATCGCGTCCTGGAACTGCGAGTACTGCGTAGTCGTGCTGTTGTCGGCGTCGAAGACCTGGAGCACGACCTTGTTGGCTTTCGCGGCAGTCTGTGCTGCCGCCAGCATCGGCGCGTCGTAGCTGTTCTGCACGGCGAAAGACAGGTAGGCGACGTGCAAGGTGCTCTCAGCCGTCGCCGCACCGCTCGTGCCCGCCGCGACACCGGTAAGCCCAGCCGCCGCCAGGCTGGCGCACAGCGCGAGCCCGGCACGCACCGTCCATGAATTCACTTTGCCTTTCGGCCTCACGTGGTTCCCCCCTCTGTTCAGCGGCTAAGGATCGCCCCGCCGCACCCCCGGACCCCCTCATGCTCGGCTTCCGACATCTCCCGATGCATCCGACGCGAGCCGGATGAGAGTATGGCCCTACTGAACACTGTCGTCAATGGCTAAACGTGAGTTTCGAGCCTTCGGGCCCCCTTTTCTTTGCCGATGACTTGGTAAAAGACGTGAACGCCGTGACGGCGAGGCCACGCGCAAGTGGCCCACAAGCGTTCAGTGGAGAGCTACGTCAGGTCAACGGACGGCTGCGCCGTATGCGGTTGCCCGACGCATCTGTCGCCTAGGACTCGTTGGAGGCTGCGGCGAATCGCTCCCGTAGCCGTTCCCAGTGGGCCGGCCAGCGATAGGAGTTGCGCCGCGGCGGCTGCGGCGCCTGCGTCTCAATCCAGCGCACCCGGCCGCCGCTCGTGTTGAAGAAACCGTGGACCACCCCCACTCCACAGAACAAGAGCTCACCGGCACGGAAGAGGCGGTGCTTCCCGTCAATCTCGCCTTCGATCTCGCCTTCGAGGAACAGGTAGGCCTCCTCAAAGGGGTGGTCATGCACCTGCGCCGCCCCGCCTGGCTCGTAGTCGACCATGAACATCGTGAGGAGGTTCGCCCCGAGCATGCCGTCGACCAGCATCTTGATTGAGATCCCGCTGTAGGCGAGGAGAGCCGTGTCCATCCCTGCGGTCGCGCGGCCGCGTACCGGACCGTCGACAGCGAAGGCGGCGGCTTGCGGTGGGGTCCCAAGGTAGTGGCCGACATGGCGGACGCGCGGATCGGAGGGGTCGGGAGCCATCGGCACCTGGGCCGGTCCCTCTGCCGGTGGCAGGAGCAGTGTGTCTTCTTCACGCTCGCCGATGAGCAAGGGCTGCGGCGTCGACAGTTCGACCCAGCGGGCTTCCTCGTCAGACTCGTTGCGCCACGCGTGCGGCATCCCAACGGGGAACAGCACGTAGTCCCCCGGGCCGAACTGGTACGAACGACCATCTAGTTCGACGATCGGCGCCCCACCAAGCACGTACGCGCACCGTTCGAAGGAGTGGAGGTGGAACGGAAGCGAGCCACCTGGCTCCAAACGACATAGCGCCAGGTCGGTGTGCACCGCCCCAGAGTCCCGCCCGACGAGCACCGAGCGGGCAAAACTCCGGGCACGACCCTCGTACGTCTCGTCACCTCCCTCAAAGTCCCAGTTCCACGAAACGACGTGCGCCAACTTCCCCCTCCTTTGTCAACGGACGGCCTCCGGCGACGTGAGGCCCTATCCGAGCGAGCGCTTGACTCCCTCGACGATCCGCGCCACCGACGGCAGCACGGCGTCCTCGAGGGCGTCCGCCGCGGGCAACGGCACGTGAGGAGAGGTCACCCTCACGATAGGGCCGTCGAGCTTGTAGATCAGTTCCTCGGCGACGATCGAGGAAAGCTCAGCCCCCCAGCCGCACAGCCGCGGGTTTTCCTCGACCGTCACGAGGTGCGCCGTCTTGCTCACGGATTCTGCGACAGTGCTGACGTCGAGCGGGACGAGGGTGCGGAGATCGATCACCTCGGCCGAGATCCCCTCGGCGTCGAGCTCCTCGGCAGCCTCGATCGCCCGTGGGACCATCGCCGCAAGCGCCACGATTGACACGCCTACGCCCTCGCGCCGGACCAATGCGCGGCCGAGCTCCTCGACGATCTCGCCGTTCTCAACGTCGCCCCTTAGCGGGTAGAGCGACTTGTGCTCGAAGAACAAGACCGGATCAGGGTCGCGTACCGCGGCGGCTAGCAATCCCATGACGTCGCGCGGCGTGGACGGTGCGACAACTTTGAGACCTGGCACGGCCATCGCCCAATTCTCGACGCTCTGGGAGTGCTGGGCGCCGAAACGCACGCCGCCGCCGTTGCAAGAGCGGATCACGAGCGGGAGGCTCACCTGGCCGTTGGTCATGTAGCGGGTCTTGGCGATCTCGTTCGCCACGATGTCCCAGCAGACGGCAAAGAAGTCCGAGAACATGATCTCGGCGATCGGCCGCAGTCCCGTCATCGCGGCACCCATGGCCGCTCCGAGGATCGCCTGCTCGGAGATCGGGGTGTCGACCACCCGCTCGGGGCCGAACCGCTCGAGCAAGCCAGCTGTCGCCTTGAAGACGCCGCCTGCCGCTGCGACGTCCTCGCCGAGGAACACCACCGAGTCGTCCCGGGCCATTTCCTGGGCGATCCCGGCTGCCACGGCGTCCCGGTAAGTCATCTCCGCCACGAGGCACCCCCGTCCGCGAACACATCGCGCTCGACCAACCAGGCCGGCGGCGGCGGGCTCGCCTTGGCAATCTCGGTCATCTGCTCGATCTCGGCGTCGACCACCCGCGCCATCTCCTCCAGCTCGGCTGCCGGAACGCCGTTGGCCAGCAGGCGTGCCCGGTAGGCGGGAACAGGATCCCGCTCGAGCCAGCTGGCGAGCTCCTCTTCCGGGCGGTACTTGCCGGGGTCCGCCCGGGAGTGCCCGCCCTGGCGGTAGGTAAGCGCTTCGATGAGGCTCGGCCCTTCCCCCGCCCGGCTGCGAGCAATCGCGTCTGTCGCGATCGCGTACATCACGTCGGCGTCGTTCCCGTCGACAAGGACCGGTGCAAGCCCGTACCCACAGGCACGGTCAGCGGCGGGGTGTGCCACCGGCGTCACCGCGTCGATCCGCGTGTATTCCATCCAGAGGTTGTTCTCGCAAACGAAGATCACCGGGAGCTTCCAGATGGCCGCAAGGTTGAGAGCTTCGTGGAAGGCGCCGATGTTCGTCGTGCCGTCGCCGAAGAAGCAGACAGCCACCTGGTCGGTACCTCGCACCTTTGCCGACCAAGCGGCCCCGTTGGCGATCGTCAGATGCGCCCCGACGATGGCGTAGGAGCCCATCATCCCGTGCTGGACGCTGGTCAGGTGCATCGAGCCGCCCTTGCCGGCCATGAGGCCGCCCGCCCGACCCATCAGCTCGGCCATCACCGGCGCCATCGGGACACCACGCGCCAGGGTGTGGTTGTGGCCGCGGTAGGTGGCGAAGGTGTAATCGTCGGAGCGCATTGCCTGGCCGAACGCCGCCGCGATCGCCTCTTGGCCGAGCCCGAGGTGGCTAGTCCCCTTGACGAGTCCCTGCAGGAACAGGTCATGCGCTCGCTTCTCGAAGCCGCGCATCTCTAGCATCTTGCGATACATCGCGAGGCGAGTCTCGATCGGTGTGATCACCTCCCGCTTCGACACCTCGGCCGCGGGAGTCGCAAGCGTGGCGCGCGCTAGCGAGTCGGTCTCGGCACGCCTCGTGAACATCGGTATCCCCCCTCCAGTACCCGGTCGCCCGGGCGGCTCGTGCCGCCTGGGTTGGCTGTTTAGCATCATGCTACGTTCTGCCGGCTGCTGTACAGTCCTTCTGCGCAGCCGACGATCCCCGGACGCCCCGTCGGACCCCGATCAGCGGCTCGGAACCGTCGTCGGGACGTCCGTGGGCAGTCCGACGAGCGCCTGGAGATGGACCAGCAGTGCCAGGAAATCGAGGTCAGCCAGCCCCTCGGCACTCGCCGCCTCGGCGAGCTGCCCGACAAGCTCGGCGAGCGGCAGCTCCACCCCTGCGTTGGCCGCGGCCTCTGCCACGAGGCGAAGGTCCTTCGCCAACATTGCGGTCGTGAAAGTGGCCTCGTAGCGGCGGTCGATCAAGGACTGGCGTTTGTAGGCAACAAACGGGGAGCCGACCGCCGAGCTGCCGATCACCTCCAGGAGGGTGGCGCGGTCGATCCCGGAGGCCTCACAGAGCAGCACCGCCTCGGCGAGCGCTTGCGCCGTCGCCGCCAGCATGGAGTTAACCGCCAGTTTCATCGTCCGGGCCTGGTCGGCAGCGCCGACGTACAGCACCTTGGCCCCGACCAAGCCCAGCACGTCGCCGGCCGCGGCGAAGGCCAGCGGATCCCCCGAGACGATGAGCGTGAGGTTGCCCGCCGCCAGAACGCCCGGGTTGCCGCTCACCGGACAGCGCAGGTAGGCAAGGCCGGACCGCTGCGCCTCCACCGCCAGCTCGGCCGACACGGCGGGCGAGATGGTACTCATCTCGACCAGCAGGCCGTGTTCCGGCGCGCGGGTGGCCAGCCCGGACTTGCCGAGGACGACGGAACGCACTGCCTCGTCGTCGGCGAGGAAAGTGAACACCACCTCGGCCGCGTCCCACACCTGAGCGGCCGTCGGTGCCGGGCGGGCGCCCTCGGCGATGAGCGCCTCGACCGCGGCTGGCGACCGGTTCCACACCGTCACCTCGGCGCCCTGGGTCAGCAGACGTCGCGCCAGGGCCGTCCCCATCTTCCCGAGACCCACTACCCCGACACGCAACGGATCCTCCTTGGGCGAACCTTGGCAGCGATAGCCGCCACTGTCAAGCCAGACCGCACAGTACCTGTCGGAGCGCGGTTGGTTGTTCACGCGCCCGAGTCCATTGGGAAGACCGCAAACTGCCGCGACCAGCGCTCTTTCGCCCGGCTGCTGGCCCCGCGACGCCGACAGCTCAGGTTCCGTACCGGTGCTCGTCAGCGCGGCGCATCTTCCTCCGGCAAAAAGACGGAAGCACCGGACCGCGACGCCTTTCTCTCCGCCCTGCGGACACCGAGCCGGGCTGTGAGCCTCAGGCACTGGAGAAACAGGATCGGCACCCCGATCAGCGCCAGGGCCGGGTTGAGCAGGAGCAGCACCGCCGTCGCCGCGAACTCGGCGACGAACAAGGGGCCGGTCGTCAGCAGGTTCCGCACCGCCAGGCAGACCGACAGGTTCCAGAGCTCGCTCGGTGCCGCGAGGGGCCGCTGACGAGCGCCGAGCACGAGCACGAAGCCGATGCTCGTCAGCGCGACGAGCAAGGCGGCGACACCGAAACCGAGGCTCACCCAGTCGCCGAGCGAGCCGCCGCGGGTGAAAAAGTGCACCTCCTCGACGGCGACGGCGGCGACGGCGAGCGGCGCCCCCACCGTCACAGTCGTTCGCAGCGGCGGCCTGGACCTGAGGGCGGCGAGGAACTCCCTCACCACGCGGTCCTCGCCCGACACCCGCCACCGCTCGAGGGCGACCGTAGCCGCCTGCAGGGCCATGGGTATCGTCACGACCGGGAGGCAGGCGATCAGCAGCACGAGGTTGAGGACGAGGAAGTTGAAACAGGCGCGCAACCCAGCAACGACTTTGCCCTTTACGGAGACGAGGACGGGGTTCTCCGCCCCGGCCGCCGCCGTCTCCGCACCCGCTCGGGACACGGTGCCGGGGACCGAGGCAGGTGTCATCCCTTGACCCCGGTGCCCTGGATGGCGATGCCCTGGATGAAGGTGCGTTGCGTGAAGAAGAACAGGACGATGATCGGTGCCGTGGCTGCCGTCGCGGCCGCCATAACCCAGGGCCAGTTGGTCGTGTAGGTGCCGAGGATCAAGTTCAAGCCGAGCGACAGCGGGTCCCACACCTCGTTGTTGATGTAGATGAGCGGTCCGATGAAGTCGTTCCAGCAGTAGATGAACTGGAAGAGGATGACCGTCGCCAGGGCCGGTTTCGCCATCGGCAGGATGATCCGGGTGTAGATCGTGAACTCGTTCGCCCCGTCCACCCGGGCGGCGTCGGAGAGCGACTCGGGGATGGTCATGAAGAACTGACGGAGCAGGAAGGTGCTGAAGACCGAGCTGCCGAGGAACGTCGGGACCATCAACGGCAGGTACCAGCCCACCATGTGGAACTGCTTGTACATGGTGAACAGCGGGATCAGCGTGGCGAAGAACGGGATCAAAAGGGTGCCGACCATCACCTGGAACAGGACGTCTCTGCCTCTCCAGCGGATGCGGGAGAAGCCGTAGGCCACGAGGCTGCTCGAGATGCACACCCCGACGATCGTGACGCCGGCGTACATGAGCGTGTTGAGCACGAACCGCCAGAAGGGAACGGCCGAGAGCATGTCCGGGTAGTTGCGCCACACGAAGGGGTGCGGCCACCAGAGGGGCGGGACGGCGAGCGACTGCGGATTGGTCTTCAGCGAGGTGACGACCATCCAGAACAACGGGAAACCGAGCAGCACGCTCACGACGATCAGCGTGGCGTGCTTGGCCAGGCTGCTCCCGAGCTTGCGGGCCGATCTACTGATGCTCGCTGGCATAGTAGACCCATCGCGAGGACGACCGGAACAGCATCACCATGATGACGGCGCTGATAACGAACAGGAAGAACGCCATCGCCGAGGAGTAGCCGAGCTTGAGGAACACGAAGGCCTGTTCGTAGAGGTACTGCACGTAGAACCACGTCGAGGTGCCGGGGCCGCCGGGGTCGGCAGATTCGATCACCTGTGCCTGGGTGAAGTACGAAATGCAGAGCACCAGCTGCAGGATGACGTTGAAGAGGATGACGGGGCTGATCATCGGGATCGTGATGTGGCGCAGCCGCTGCCAGGGGCCCGCTCCGTCGAGGGCGGCGACCTCGTACAGCTCCCTGGGCACCCCTTGCAGACCCGCCAGGTAGATCACCATGGGCTGGCCGAGACCCCACAGCCCGAGCAAGATGAACGACGGCTTCGACCAGGCGATCGAGAAGAACCAGTCCGGGGACGGCAGGTGCGCGTCGATGAGGAGGTCGTTGACGATCCCGAATGCCGGGTTGAACAACCAGACGAAGATCATGCACGAGGCGACGAGCGGCACGATCGAAGGGATGTAGAAGATCGTCCGGTAGATGGCCCGGCCCCTCACGTTCATGTTGAGCAGCAGCGCCAGGCCGAGCGCGGCGACCGTCGACAAAGGCAACTCGATCGCCGTGTAGTAGAAGGTGTTGAAGATCGACGTCTTGAACAACGGGTCGTGGAACAGGTTGACGTAGTTGGCGAGTCCGATCCAGTGTGCCGAGCCGACGCCGTTGAAGTTCGTGAAGCTGTAGTAGATGGTGGCGAAGAACGGGTAGGCGAAGAAGAGGAGGAAGCCGGCGATCCACGGGCTGACGAAGAGCAGCCCGAGCCGGAGGGCCCGCCGGCGCGGGGAGCGAAACGATCCCCGACGTCGGGCGCTCGTGACCGTCACCGGCACGACCGGCGACTTGTTTCCCTGCACGTCGACCTGCATGTCAGCAGTGTGCTCCTCCAAGCGCCCGTGGGCACACAGTAGGGGACAACCAGGACTCAGCCCGGCTGTCCCCTACCTGTGAGCGCGGACTGCTAGCTCGAGGCGTTCGCCGGTTGGTCGATGTACTTGAGTGCCTGCTCAGGGGTCATGATCTTCTGTAGGACGTTGGCCGTAGCGGTGTTCTCCGCGGTGAACAGCTGCGCCTGCGTCGGAGTCAAAAGCGGCGCCGCGGTGTAGGGGCTGGACATCTGGTGCAGGAAGCCCGACAGCCACGCGTTGGCCTTCAGCCACGACTGGTACGCCGGGGCCTTGGTGACCGAGGGGCCGGCGGGCACCCAGCCGCCCTTCGGGTCGATGGATCCCACGAAGCTCTCGTTGTGGTAGCCGGCGAGCCAGGAGATGAACTCGAAGGCCTGAGCCGGGTGCGCCGAGCCCTTGGGGATGATGTTGAAGTTGCCCTGGCCGAGCGTGCTCGGTCCGGGGACGATCCCCGGGAAGGCCTCAACGCCGAAGTGGCCTTCGAGGTCCGGGTTGGACACGGGGACGTTCTCCGCTCCCACCCACGGACCAGACAGCTCGAAGCCGGACTTCCCGTTCGTAAAGATGTCGGTCTGGCCGCCAGCCACATACCCGAGGGCCGTCTGCTCCGCCATCACCTGGGCGTAGGGGTACTTGTCGAAGCTGGCGATCCACTTCATCTCCGCCTGGGCACCCGGGCAGCTCTCGAAGTCGTACTTGCCGGCCTTGTTGAAGCAGTTCGTTGCGCCGAAGAAGGTCGTGTAGAACTGGAAGCCGTTCCCGTCCGTGTCCGGGTAGAAGCCCATGGTCACGATCCTTGAACCGCTGAAGGTCCACATCTTGGCCTGGTCGGCGTCGAACTGGGCCAGGGTCTTGGGCGCCGACTTGATGCCGAACTCGTTCAGCAGGGGAATGTTGTAGTACAGCGCCCAGGAGTTGAGTGACATCGGGATGGCGTAAAGGCCGCCTTTGTAGCTGCCCGCCTGAACGGCTACGGGGTACTCCCACTTCTCGAGGCCGGCGTACTGGCCGGTGAGGAACTGGTTCATGTTCACGATGTCGCCGTCGGCGGCGAAGGAGCCGATCTCCGGCCACCACTCCGTGAAGATGTCGGGCGGGTCCCCTGCCGCGATCGTCGAGAGCAGCTTGGCGGTGCTCGTTGTTGCCGAGCTGGGGATGTTGGTCTCCGTGACGTGGATGCCGGGATGGGTCTTGTTGAACTGGGTCACCATCTGGTTCAAGAGCTGGAGCGTCGTCCCTGACCACATCGTCCACCACGTCAGGTTGACCACCGGCGTTCTCGTCGTCGAGCTCACCGCTCCAGCGGTGCTCCCGCCGGCGCCGAGCGTGACGGTGCCGACGAGCGCCACCGCCGCGAGCGCGACCGCAAACCTCGAGGCGGGACGCCTATTCCAGCCCAGGCGGCGCGTGCGGTTCGTCCCACCCGGTGCGTAGCTTTCGTGTCCTTGGTGCTTCATTCGTCTTCTCCTCAGTGTCGCTTACTCCGGGGCAAGCTGCCCCCTGATCGATCACTAGCCTGCGGATGCGTGCTGGCCAAAAGCCTTCTCCCGCTTGCCATGTGCCCTGGCGTGACATCGTCCTGCGGATGCACTGGCAAGAGCGCCCGGCGTGGCGGTCGCAAGGGCACGGGGCTCTCGCAAGCACGAGCTGAGCAGGTCGATGCTCGACGCGCTCGGCACGGCCGACTGCCGACCTGTACGAGCAGATCGCCGACGCAGCCACTTCTCCGAGCGGTCCTCGAGTCCTGGCGGACCCGGGACGAGCTGGTCAGGTGCGTTGCATTTTTCTTATCGTGATACTCCTTTCGCCGTCTTCCTGGGTTGTCTTGGCCCGACTCCGGATGTTGAAGCCGGCTTCGGGGCGGCTGATGGGGTGCCCGGTGCTCGCCGCGGACGGCCACCGGTGTGGGCGTCGGCCTTGGTCGCAGGGCGAAGCGAGCCGTTCTGCGCACTCGCTCGTCGCCGCGGCAACGGCGGTGGCCCGGCGCTCTCCCGAATCACGAGCTCGGCCCGCGGCACGACGAACTCCTCGGGTGCGAGGCTGCGCCCGAGCGCGGCGCGCAGCTTGGCAAAGCTGACCCGCCCGAGGGCCCGGAAGTCCTGACGAACCGTCGTGAGCGCCGGGTAGTAGAAGGGCGCCAGCGGCGTGTCGTCGAAGCCGACGACACTGACGCTCTCGGGAACGGCGCGGCCCGCCTCGTGCAGCGCTCGGATGACTCCGAGGGCGAGGTCGTCGTTGCCGCACAACACCGCAGTGACCTTCGGGTCGCGCGCCAGCCGCAGTCCGGCCTCATAGCCTGATCGCGGCTCCCATCCGCCCGGCACAGGCTGGGGCGCGGGCACGCCGGCGTCCTCGAGTGCGCTGCGCCAGCCCAGCATCCGTTGGCTCGCCTTGGCCGAATGAGGAATGGAGATGTAGTGCACCTTCCGGTGGCCGAGGCCGAGCAGGTAGCTCGTCGCCTCCCGAGCCGCCTGCCAGTCGTCGATCCAGACCCAGCGGCTGTCGGCGTCGGCCTGGTTCGCCGGCGTCTCGACGAGGGCGGCGACGGGGACGTCGGACGGAACGGCGCGCAGCGCGGCCACCCCGGGGCGATCGAAGGCGATGACGATGAGCGCCGCTGCCGGCTCTAGCGCGCGCTGGACAGCGTCGTGCACGTCCTGCGGCGCGGCCGACTCGACGGCCCGCACGCCCATCGCGAAGCCGGCGGCGCGCGTCGCCTCCTCGATCCCCTCGAGGGCCGCGACGAAACCGTACAGGCGGGTGTTCGAGGCGAGAACGGTGACGGACTGGACCGGCCCCCCGGCGAGGGCTCGGGCGGCGCGGTTGGGGCGGAATCCGAGTGAGGAGATCGCCTCCAGCACGGCCTGACGCGTCGACTCCTTCACGCTCGGGCTGTCGTTGATCACGCGAGACACGGTCTGGTAAGAAACGCCGGCGGCACGGGCGACGTCGCGGATGTTCACCGACGCCGGCCCCTCGCCGTCCAACCGAACCCCGATCCCCCCTATGTGATCGGTCACAGTGAAGTATTGTGATCGGTCACATCAAACGTGTCAAGCACAGAGCAGGCAGGATGTTGTCGAGCTCACCGACAAGGAGGAGAGATGCCCGCGCCACCAACGCCGCCCGGCGGCGAGATCGTCTTTCGCGACGAGGCGCTCGAACTGCGCGTCCGCGTGGGCGCCGACGGCGTGGCGCGGCTCGTCCGGCTCGCCGCGCGCCCGGGCGTGGAGGGGCCCACTGCGGGCACCGAGGGCGGGGTAGCGCCGAGCGACCCGGACGGAACGGGCGCCGAGAGCGAGGAGCCCTTCCTGGCCGGCCTGCCGCTGCTCGACGTCATCACCGCCGGGAGCGGCCGGGCGTGGTCGGGACACCGCTACGTCGAATCGGAGACGGGCGGGCGGCTCCGCTTTGCCGGCGGCGAGCAGCGCTCGGAGGGCCCTTGGCGGGAGATGTCGTTCCAGCTCGAGGACCCGCAGTCGGGATTGCGCGCCGAAGTCGTGTACCGGGTGCTCGCCGGGCGCGGAGTGCTGTGCTCGCGCGCCCGCCTGGTCAACGCCGGCGAGCGGCCGCTCACGGTCGAGTCGGTCACCTCATTTGTCGCCTCCGGGCTCGCCGGGCCCGGAGGCGTGCTCGACGACGTCGACATCTGGTGGGGCGAGAACGACTGGCTCAGCGAGAACCGCTGGCAGCACCGTGCCTTCCGCGACGCGCTGCCCGACCTCGACCGCGGCCTGCACGGCGCAGACTCGCGGGCGATGTTCGGCGTGACGAGCGAAGGGGGCTGGTCCTGCGCCGGGCACCTGCCGATGGGAGCGGCGGTCAACCGCAGCACGGGACACGCCTTCCTCTGGCAGATCGAGCACAACGGCGGCTGGCACTGGCAGGTGGGCGAGCACGCTGGGCGCGGCGATCCGCAGCCGGGCGCGATCGGGCCTCGGAGCTCGGACGCGGCCGCGGCCTACGTCGCCCTCCTCGGGCCGACCGACGCCGAGCACCACTGGCGCCTCGTCCTCGAGCCGGGAGAGTCGTTCGAGACCGTTCCCGCTGCGGTCGCGCTGAGCGCCGCCGGCTTCGAGGGGGCGGTCGCCCGACTCACCGGGTATCGCAGGGCGGCGCGTCGCGCGCGCGATGACCACAAGCGGCTGCCGGTGGTCTTCAACGACTACATGAACACGGTGATGGGCGATCCGACGACCGAACGGCTGCTGCCGCTCGTCGAGGCGGCGGCCCGTGCCGGGGCCGAGTACTTCTGCCTCGACTCCGGCTGGTACGCCGAGCTCGGGGAGAGCTGGTGGGAGAGCGTCGGCGAGTGGAAGCCGTCGACGAGCCGTTTCCCCAAGGGCATCGAGGAGGTGCTCGACGCCATCCGCGAGCACGGCATGGTGCCGGGCCTATGGCTCGAACCGGAGGTCGTCGGGGTGCAAAGCGCCGTGGCGAGCCAGCTGCCTGACGCCGCTTTCTTCTGCCGTGGCGGCGAGCGGGTCGTCGAGCAGGATCGGTACCACCTCGACCTGCGCCATCCCGCCGCGCGCAAGCACCTCGACGAGGTGGTCGAGTTCCTCGTCGGCGGGCTTGGCGTCGGCTACCTGAAGTTCGACTACAACGTCGACGTCGGTCCGGGGACCGACACGGGCGGCGTCGCCGAAGGGGTCGGGATGCTCGGTCACAACCGCGCGCTCCTGGACTGGCTCGACGCCGTCCTCGACCGCCACTCCGCCTTGACGATCGAGAACTGCGCCTCGGGCGGTTTGCGCTCCGACTTCGCCATGCTCTCGCGCCTCCAGGTGCAGTCGACGAGCGACCAGCAGGACTACCTGCGCTACCCCGCCATCTCCGTCGCGGCGCCGGTGGCGTTCACGCCCGAGCAGGCGGCGAGCTGGGCCTACCCGCAGCCGGAGTGGAGCGACGACGAGATCGCCTTCACGCTCTGCAGCGCGCTCCTCGGACGCATCCACCTCTCCGGGCACCTCGACCAGATGAGCCCCTCCCAGCTGGCACTCGTCGCCGACGCGGTCGCGGTCTACAAGCGGATCAGGCACGAGCTGCCGACGGCTGTCCCCTTCTGGCCGCTCGGCCTGCCGAGCTGGACGGATTCCTGGTTCGCGCTCGGGATGCGCGGCCGTGCCGCCACGTACGTGCTCGCCTGGCACCGCGGCGCCCTCAGCCGGTCAGGGGGCGTGTGCGCCGAGGAGGAGTCGGCGACGCTCCGGGCCCCGCACCTCCGCAACAGCGGCGCGACGGGCAAGCTGCTCTATCCGGCGCTCGGCGGCGGCGACGTCTCCTGGGACGACGGCCGGGGCGAGCTCACCGTTGGCCTGCCGCGGGCGCCCTCAGCCTGCCTCGTCGAGCTGAGGACGAAGTGATCAGCGGATGCAGCTTTCGTGAAAGCTGTCACGTGGATCAATCATGAAGCACGCCTGAGATTCGCTCGTCACTTAGCGGTGACCTTGCGGTGGCCCTCCGCGAAGGACCTCGCGACTGTCCTGCTCGAAGAGTCAGACGTCGCTGCCTCGGATCACTGCCATCTCCTTTGCGAACGCATCGGATCCGCCGCCGAACCACATCTGAGACACCGGCGGAGGAACGTGCGCGAGCAAGTCCTCCCGCAGGTCGTCGGGCATGGCCTCGAGCACGAGTCCGAAGGGAAGCCACACTCGCGTGCCTTCGTAGTGCGAGAGTGCGTGCGCCGGTAGCGCCCCCCACTCCGGTGGCGACACGCATCGCGCGGCGATCGGCAGCACGTCCTGCTCTTCTTGGTCCAAGTGCTCGACCAGGGCCGCGCGAAGCGACTTGCACGCACTCGCGAGAGCCTGACCATCGACGGGTGAACCCGATCTCCCGAACTGTTCTGCAGCGCTCTCGGCCGCTTGCAGGCTCGAGAGCAGGGCGCCGTGCTGGGCTTCCATCTGAGAGAAGAGCTCTCGCTCTTCGGGAGCGCGCTCCGAAAGTAGCGGGAACAAGAGTTCATCCTCGCCGCCGTGGTGGGCGTGCAGAAGCCAAAGCACCTCGCCGAGATATTCGGCAAGATACCGAGCCCGCTGGGCGTCTCCATCGCCCACCGAGGCGAGTTGACCCGGGGCGTCTCCGAACGCCCGCTTGAACGCGTCGTGCACCGCGAGCATGTCGCGGGTATCGGTCAGCATCTGGTTATCAGCAGACATCGGATTCCCCCCTCTGTCCCGAACTTCGGAGCCCCGGAAACCTGCAAAGCTAACATCACGACGTCGCACATGCCCGAGGTGTTGCTTCGCTCTGGTAAAAGCAGGTGTCTCTCCAGTGAAAGACGGGTGTCCCGGATCTCCGGATCCGTGACGGTCACCGACGATCGTCATGCTGAGCCTGCGAACAGCGCGAGCGCGCCCGAACGGCCCTTCTGTTGCTCCGCCGCCCCGCCGCCCGTTGCAGGTCGCGGAAACCCACGGAGTGCGGAACGCCGGCCCGGAGCTCGTCCGCCGGGCTCCCTACGGCCGAGTACTCGCACAGCCTGGCTTCTCACCGGTTCGGCGCGCTGTTCTGGCGCGCGGATCCGATAGTGATGTCGGAAGCGCGACCTTCCTGAAAGGCCGTAGAGCTACGCTCGGACGTGGACAGATAGCTAACCGTCGCTCGGCGCACTGTGGACGTCCCTTGGACAACTGCCTCCGCGTGCAGCCTTGAAGGGATGCGCACGGGTCACCGACCGAACGAGTCTCTATCGAAGGGAATGGTGAATGGCTATGGCAAAGCAAGAGAAGTCCAAGGGCGAGGTGACGCCAAGGCGGCTCGATCTCTACCGTCGGTTCATAGACGAGTGGCCCGAGGTGCTCCGCCGCCCCGTCCTCCTTTGGCCCGAGCACGGACCGGAAAGAATGCGGGTTGAGGAGTTTGCAGAGGGCGGGACATTCGTCGTCCGCGTGGAGCTCCCTGGTATCGACCACGATAAGGACGTGCAGATCTCACTCGTGGGCGACACCCTCCACATCGACGCCGAGCGGCGCGAAGAGGAGAAGACCGAAGGACGCGACTACGTCCGCAGGGAAATCCATTACGGATCATTCCACCGCGAGCTCCCGGTCCCCAAGGGGACCTCGGAGGCCGATATACAGGCGAGCTACAAGGACGGGATCCTCGAAGTACGCGTCCCAATGACAAAGGCCGAAAGCGAGCCAGCGAAGAAGATCTCCGTCACAAAGAAGAACTAAGGCGGCGCGCCACTGTCTTGGCAGTCGGCGTCGCGGTTGACGCTCGCACACAACGGGCGTAACGGTGGTGGCCCTTCTGGCGCCGCCCGTGCTGGTGGACCTGGAAACGGCCCTTAGGCCCGAGGCGTTCGGGCGCGCCCTGTCGAAAGGCAAGGCGGTCAGGCGGCTGTTCATCTCGGTCCCCACCGCGAAGAGCCACCCGAACAGTGCCTTTGCCAAGCTGGGTATCAGGAACCGGGGGCAGCTAGCTGCGACAGCTCACTGTATTGAGGCACCCTAGGCTTCTCGAAAGAGCGCTCTGGGCCAAAGCCCCCAATCAGCTCCTTCCAGTGTTGCTCGTGTGGATCGAAGTCGGCTCACTTGGTCGAAGCGCGTATCGCCGACTAATGCGTACGACAGCGGCGGCACAATTCCACGCTTTTCGCGTCGTTACGGCGCGTCGCCACTGCGCTCGTCGCTCACGCGTCGCGGGCGACGACCATCCGGTAGGCCAATGCGACGACGCCGGAGGCTAACACGACGAACACTCCCGTCTCGATTCCCTGGAAGGCCCAGAACCTGTCCGCTGGCTGGTAGGTGAGCAGAGTCTTCGGTCCGACATTCGCGGGGTTGGAAAGCAACCAGGCCCCGGCCGGCAGCGCATTGGTGCCTTGAGCGAGGGAGACCAGCCTGGAGACCGGGCTCATGAAGTGCGGACGGACGAGGACGGCGATCACGACGCGCACGGCGACGAATGCTGCCAAGGTCGTCGCCATCGCAGGAAGCACTCGTCGGATCATCGAGCCGACGGCGATGCCGAGCGCCACCGCAAAGACCGAGTACGCCACCGGCACGATCCCTTGGATGTCGAAGGGACCCGGACTCAACCGGGCAAGACCGAGCGAAATCTCACAGAGACTCCACCACGTGACGACTGCCGTGACTGCTGCACCCCAAACGGCGGCCGCGAGGATTGCCCAAATCAGATTGCTTCTTAACCAGCGGCGTCGCGTCACACCTTGGGTCCACGCGAGGCCGTTCGTACCGTCCTCGAACTCCTTGGCGAGAAGCGACGCACCCCAGAACAGTCCGAGGAGAATCGGCACGACGATGGTGACGTAGACGATCGCCTCAATGACATGGTTGTCCTTGCTCGGGATAGTCAACAGTGCGGTGGTGAGGATAACCAGCACTCCTGCGGCGGTGAGAAGCTGATTGCGGTGCAGGCGCCACATCAGATAGGTCATTGCCCGTGTCCAAGCTCGATCAGCTGACCGTCAGCCAGCGCTTCCCCCTGTTCCATGTAGGCGAGGACGATGTCCTCCAGCCCCACCTCGGTCACCTCCCAGGACGGATCGAGGACCGGATCCTCCACTCGAACGAGAAGGCGCGTCTGTCGAGTCGTCTGGGTCGCCTTGATGACCGTGAGGCGGGGTTCGATCTCGTTCCAAGCCCGGCGCGGACCCACCAGCGTGCGA
Organism: Acidimicrobiales bacterium; assembly: GCA_052146595.1. Taxonomy (GTDB): domain Bacteria; phylum Actinomycetota; class Acidimicrobiia; order Acidimicrobiales; family Bog-793; genus Fen-455. Next base: position 1,315 of record JBKQMT010000120.1, on the reverse strand, counting down.
TGTTCAGCGAGCACCTCGTCGATGTCGCCGCAAAGCTGAGTTCGCGAAGCGGCGAGAAGGATCAAGTGATCACAGACCCGCTCGAGATCGTGGAGCAGGTGCGACGACACGACGACTGAGAGACCCTCATCGGCGACGGCCGCTGTGAGGGACGCTAAGAACTCCCGGCGGGCCAAGGGGTCCAACGCGGCCATCGGCTCGTCGAGCAGCAGGAGCTGGGGGCGCTTAGCCAGAACAAGGCTCAGGCCAACTTGGGCGCGCTGGCCACCCGACAGTGTGGCGACCGGTCGGTTTGTCGGGATCCTCAGCGCCGTGAGTCGTGCCCGGGCTGCAGAGGCATCCCAGTCGCGATTGAGGTGGGCGCCGATCCGCAGGTGATCGTCGGCGCTGAGCCGCTCATAGAGGGGCACATCTTGGGCCAGGTATCCGATGCTCGCCAAGAATTCCTCGCTCTGTTCGGGTACTCGGCCGAGCACTTCGGCTTCACCCGCACTCGGAGCACACAGCCCGACGAGGAGCTTGAGCAAGGTCGTCTTTCCCGCCCCATTCGGCCCGACCAAGGCTGTGACATGGCCCCGCGGCACCGACACGGAGAAGTCCTGGAGTGCCCAGTTGGAGCCGTAGCGTTTTCCCAACCCGGTCGTGTGGATCGCGGGCGCGGCTTGTAGGTTCACGCGGTTTTCTCAACGCGCGAGCTGGACAGCGTTGCGCGCAGCAGGGACTCGATCGACTCGTCGTCCAGACCCTCGTCGCGCGCCAACTGCACCCACCGTCCGAGACTTCGGGCCAAGCGTGCCTGTGTGTCGGGCGGTGGGCCCGAAGGACGCCGGGAGACGAACGTGCCCACGCCTTGACGGCCTTCCACGAGGCCTTCGTGTTCGAGCTGCCAGTAGGCCTTCATCACCGTGTTCGGGTTGATGGCCACCTCGGCCACCACCTCTTTCACCGTGGGCAGTTTGTCGCCAACGTCCAATACCCCCATCCGGATGGCCTGCTTGACTTGCTGTGCCAGCTGCATGTACGCAGGCACTCCGGAGTCCGGGTTCAGCTGAAAGCTGATCGATTGCCTCAGCACTTCTCTACTTATCTAGAGAACACTATAAGTAAATGCTGCGAGTGTCAAACGCGTTGGCGATTCGCGGGGGGACACCTGGCGCGCCCTCACCACCCGCAACGCCCAACGGCTGTTCCCCCGCCTGAACGAGCGCACCTGAACCTCCCACAGAGAAGCGGTTGGCCTGCTTCTTGTGTTGTGGTTGTCAACTGGACACGACAGGGTCTTGATGACGTTCATTCGATGCCTGAGCGAACGAAG
>JBKQMT010000119.1:0-3752 GCA_052146595.1 Acidimicrobiales bacterium | reverse complement strand
CGCCGGCCTCGCGAGGTACAAGGACGCTGCCGAGACCCTCGCGAGGACAGATGACCAAGCCGAGGTGAATCGCGCGATCCGGGCTATCAACGCGTCGAACGCCGAGTTCGCGCGGATGTACGAGGCGCTCGAGCGGCGGACGCAGGAAGACTAGGTCCCGGGCAGTGCCAAGGTTCTGCTGAGGCTCGCGGCCAGCTCGCGGTCGCGGTGCTCCACGGCGTGGGAGTAGACCCGCAAGGTGATCGACGCGTCAGTGTGACCCAACCTGGCGCCAACGGTCACCACGTCGAAGCCTGCCGCGATGGCTTGCGTGGCGCAGAAGTGGCGAAAGGCATGGATGTGTGTCCGCACGCCGGCCTTGGCGGCCGCCCGTTTGGTGAATTGTGACAAGACGTTGGGGCGTATCGGGTCCCGGTTTCCGGCAGTGCGCGAGAACATGAACGCGTCAGGCGCGATCGTCACGCCCGCGGCGTTCGCGAGGCTCTCGACAAAGGTGCGGTGAGCCTGGAGCATCATGAGCCCTCGTTCGTCGAGAGCGACGAATCGCACGCTGTGAGACTTCGTGTCCTTCTCTCCGAAGCCGGCGCCGATGACGTCATAGAGCGACCGGCCGATGCGGAGCGTGCCGGCGTTGCAGTCCAGGTCGCTCCATCTGAGGGCGCACAGCTCGCCCCGGCGGGCGCCTGTCAATGCGGCGAGCCGCAACATGTTCGCGAGCGCCGGCTCGACGGCGTCGGCGGCTTCGATCACCCGCCGCACCTCGTCGGGCCGCGGGGCGGTGACTTCGCTGCGGCGAAGCGCCGGGGGCGACGCTCGGCGCGAGACGTCGCGATCGACCAGCTCCCATCGCTCACCTTGCCGAAGTGCCGCGCTCATGAGGGCGTGCACATGGCGCACCGTGAGCGCCTTGTTACCCCTCGCGGTGAGCTTGGCGTAGAGCAGGTCGAGGTCGTGCGCTGTGAGCCTCGACAGCTTGATCCTGCCCAGCTCGGGTCGCAGGTTCTTCTCGACGATGCGCTGATACTCGCGGAGAGTCACCGGTGACCGTCCCATCAACCTCGCGTGCTCAAGAAACTGGTCGAGGAGTTCACCCACGGTAAAGCGGCGGCGGCGTGGCATTACTTGATCCTTCCAGGCTTTCGCCTGAGAGGTCGGCTCAGCCGTGAACGGACGCTCGTGCTCCCCGGGTCAGCTCGTCCTGCACGTCAGCGTCAGCCAACTCACCGAGCGCCTCCATAAGAGGTCGTGGCGATGGTCCTAGCTGATTCCGAGCCCCTCGATGATGAGTCGCCATCCTTGGGTGGCGGCCTTTAGGACGATCGTCGCTTGCCGCAGTGAGAAAGAAGGCAGGGTGACGACCACGCCGTGCTCGGTGGTCGGAGCATAGGTGCTCACAGTCTTGAGGACCTGGCCGTTTAGGTACACCGTGACTTTGCCGCAGTCAGGGCATTTGGTCACGATGAGCGCAACCTCGTTGGCCCCGGCATTGGCGAGGCGAAGTTCGGAGCCTTCGTTCGTCGTCTCGACATATGAGCCGAGGTAGTAACCCGGAGCGCTGTGCCGCGTCCACCCGGACGTAATCGCCGCGAGCGATGCGGAGCCAAGAGGGATAGTCGCGCAGTAGTTGGGCGACCACGACGAGACGAGGCCCGAACCTGTTCGAGCGCGGACGTTGAAGCAGTACTGGTCTCCAGGAGTTCCGTTGAGCGTCTCAGACGTGTACGTTGTCAGCTGCCAAGTTGACGGGTAGATGTAGTTACTGAGGTGCTCGCTGTTCCAGGATGCGACGGTGTAACGCACGTCGTAGGACGTGACTGGCAAGGCATCGGTCGCCGAGTAACTGACCACGATGCTCTTCGAGAGCTGCAACACGTCGGCGGGGCTCGTGACCTTTACGATCGGCGGCTTCGTTGCCACGAACGTGAACTGATCAGCCGTGTCCACAGGACTCTGCGTCATGTCCTCGACCGTCATCAGGAGATTGTCCGTGCCCGGTATTGTTGGCGGAAGAACACCGGTGCACGAGCTGGTGGTCGTGCAGGAAACCGTGACCGACTGAGAACCGACCTCGAGGCGATCCGCTCCTGTGATCGGAAGGAAGCCCGAGCCCGTGATGGTCACCGATGTGGAGCTGGTGCTGGGTCCCTCATCCGGTGAGATGCCGGTGATGGCCGTCGTGCCGAGCTTCGTGCCGTACCCAAAGCACATCTGCGCGGCCAGTCCCGGAGAGAAGTTGCCGGAATAGGCGAGGTTGGGAGACCCGAGCCCGCTCGCCATGTTGTAACCCGTCGTTGCCGGGTAGAGACCTCCCGAATAGCCCGACGGCGTGTAGTCGTTGTTCCCTGCAGTGATGTCGTTGAAGGCGAGGGCGTAGAAGGCCGAGCTCCAACTGGCGATGGTGTAAAGGCCTTGTGGGAGCGCTCCGGCGTCCCCTGAGCCGTAGTCGGTGCAGAAGGGGGAGGAGTCGATCAGGGCAGCGGCGGCGGCCCACAGGGGGGCTGCGGCGCTGGTACCGGCCCAGTGTGCCTGCCAGCTGCCGTCGTTGAAGATGACATATCCAGTGTCCGGATCAGCGTCGGCGGAGACGTCGGGGACCTCGCGTGCATAGGGCACCGAGGAACCGCAATCCGTCGGGTCGTAGTCCGAACCGTCGCTGATGATACCGGACACCGAGGACTGGTCCTGGTAAGACGGCATGCACCAGATGGCGGATACCCCACCTCCGCCCGCACCTTGAGAGCTATCCGAATCATTCCAGACGGTCTCGGAGTCGGCGCCGATCGACGTGCCTCCGACTCCGACGACATAGGGCTGGCTGGCGGGATCTTCGACCGACGGCGTGGAGTCGTACGTCGTGCCCTGATCGCCATAGCAGGCTGTTGAGCCATTATCGCCGGCAGCCGCGAGGACGGTCTGCCCTTGAGTGGCAGCTTGATCGAAGAGGGACTGCTCGGAACTTAAGGCTGACGAGTTGCTGTCCAGCTCGCACTCCCCCCAGGACACCGAGACCACTTGGTCGGAGTCAGAGTCCACTATTGCTGAATAGACGTCGTAGTCGTCGCCGTCGGGGGCCTGGTAGACGTCGATCGTCGCCTGAGGCGCGAGACCGATAACATCCTCAATGTCGAGAGCCATTTCGATACCTGTGGGATCATTCGCGGGATCGCTACTGGCTCCGCCGTCGACCGAGATGTAGTTCACAGTGGCATCTGTCCCGTAGCAGGCCTGGTAGGCGGCGATGTCTGAGACTGCCGTCGGCTCGGCCTCGAATTCCACCAGAGCGATGTTCACGCCCTGGCCAAAATCGCCAAGGGAATACAGCGGAGTCATGCCGTAGAAGGACGCAAGCTGATCCGCCGTGTAGCTTCCTTCGGCACTGGCCGCATTACTAGCGTCCGCACACGGCGTCGGGCCAGACTTTCTCGGATGGACGTCCCTTGTGCCACGTAAACGCGTTCGTGCGACCGACCGAACAAGCAGGCTTTGGGGCTGCACGAGATCGCTGAGGCCGATAACCCCCTCGACATCCGGCGCTACCGAGGCCGCAATTGATGGCGGCGACAACGTCGTGAAGGCGGCGCGGCCGTTGGGCAGCCGGTAGCGCACGAGACTGACGTGAAAGGCGCGGTCGAGTGCCGAGGCCGGGGCGGTTACCGGAATCGAAAGGCGATCCGTGGCCACTTGCCCTGGGTGCAGTCCGTCGGAACGGAGCGCCGCCTCGACTGCTGCCACGTCAGACAACGAGGGTCCGA
>JBKQMT010000118.1:0-7661 GCA_052146595.1 Acidimicrobiales bacterium | reverse complement strand
CCCGCTCAGCACTTCCAGTCTGGCTAGCCCGCGCAGCCGCCCGAGACCACGCCCTAGCCCGCGCCGCCGCCCGAGACCACGCCCTAGCCCGCGCCGCCGCCCGAGCCCCCGCCCTAGCCGCGCCGCCGCCCCGAGCCCCCTCCCTAGCCGCGCCCCGCCCCGAGCCCCCGCGTCGCCGGGGTCCCACTCGAGCAGCGCCCCTGGCCTCGAGCTCTCGCAGTCACTCTATGAGCCGAGTGCCTCCCGGACGGCTGCACCCACGGCTTCGTGCTCCACGAGGAAGCCGTCGTGGCCGACGACGGACTCGATGACGTGCACGTCGCCCGCTCCGAGAAGCTTCACCAGTTCCCACTGGAGCCGGAGGGGGTAGAGCCGGTCCGAGGAGATCCCTGCGACGGTGACTTGCGCCCGGACCCGTCTGAGTGCCGCTCGCGGCCCGCCGTAGCCGCGAGCGAGGTCGTAATGGTTCATCGCCTCGCTGAGGACGAGATAGCTGTTGGCGTCGAAACGGCCGGTCATCTTGTCGCCGTGATGCTCGAGGTAGGACTCGACAGCGTATCGTCCGCCCCTGAGGGGTACCTCGCGATCCTGAGGGTCGTTCGCAAAACGCTGTTGCAGCTCGAGCTCGCTCCGGTAGCTCAGGTGACCGATCCCCCGTGCGATCGCGAGCCCGGCCGAGGGCCCCTCCTCGGCGTCGTAGTAGTCACCGCCCAGGAAGCACGGGTCGAGGCGGATCGCCTGCTCCTGCAGCCAGCAGAGCGCGATCTGCTCGGCGCTGGCGGCCATGCCTGTCGCGACGGCGAATACCCGCTCGACCGCGCCGGGAAAGTCGACGGCCCACTGCAGGGCCCGCATCCCACCCATGGAGCCACCGACCACTGCGTACCAGGTGTCGATGCCGAGCTCGGAGGCGAGAGCGCGTTCGACGGCGACCTGGTCCTTCACGGTCACGACGGGGAAACGGGACGCGTACGTCCTTCCGTCCTCCGCCCACGAGCTCGGGCCGGTCGTTCCCTGGCATCCTCCGAGGACGTTCGGGCAGACGACGAAGTATCGATCGGTGTCGATCGGCGCGCCCGGGCCGACGAGCGGGCCCCACCAGCCCGGGGTCGGATGCCCCGGTTCGACCGGGCCGGCGACGTGGGAGTCGCCGCTCAGAGCATGCAGGACGAGGATGGCGTTGGAGGCTTGCTCGTTCACCTCGCCCCAGGTCTCGTAAGCGACGGTGACCTCGTTCAGATGTCCGCCGGCCTCCAGTGCCAAGCCGCCGGTTCGGCCTCGCCCCCCGTTGAAGAGCGACACGAAGCGCCGCCGGCCGGGATCGTCTCCCGGCCGCCAGGCCCCGGTGACCGGGGCGAGGGTCATGCTCGTGCTCAGTTCAGGCACCCTTCGCGGCCCGGAAGCCTGCGTCCAGATCGGCCAGGATGTCGGCGAGCGTCTCGAGCCCGATGCAAAGCCGGATGAGGTCGGGCGTGACGCCTGTCGTAGCTTGCTCTTCCTCGGTCAGCTGCGAGTGTGTGGTCGTCGCGGGGTGGATCGCGAGGCTGCGGACATCGCCCACGTTCGCGAGATGACTGAAGAGCTCGAGACCCTCGATGAAGCGGCTGCCAGCTTCCTTGCCGCCCTTGATGCCGAAGGTGAGGATCGCGCCGCCGCCATTCGGAAGGTACTTCACCTGTCGCGCGTGCCACGGGCTCGACTCCAGCCCTGGGTAGCTCACCCACTCGACCTCGTCGCGTGCCTCGAGCCACTTGGCCACCGCGAGGGCGTTGGCGACGTGGCGTTCCATGCGGATGCTGAGTGTCTCGAGGCCCTGGAGAAAGAGGAACGAGTTGAGCGGAGCAATCGCGGCGCCAACGTCGCGCAGGTACTGGAGGCGGGCCTTCAAGATGTACTGAGCCGGGCGTAGAGCGTCCGGCAGCTCCGAGAAGACGAGCCCGTGGTAACTCGGGTCGGGCTCGGTGAAGTTGGCGAAACGACCGCTCTTCACATAGTCGAACTTGCCTGCGTCGACGATAACGCCGCCGATCGAGGTACCGTGGCCGCCGATGAACTTCGTGGCCGAGTACACGGCGATGTCGGCACCGTGCAGGAATGGCTGGCACAGGTAGGGCGTGGTCACCGTGTTGTCGACGACGAGGGGTATGCCATGCCCGTGGGCCACCGCCGAGACACCCTCGAAGTCGAGGACGTCACCTTTTGGGTTGCCGATGGTCTCGGCGTAGAACGCCCTCGTGTTGGGCCGGATGGCCGCACGCCAGGCTTCGACGTCGTCCGGGTTGTCCACAAAGCTCACTTCGACGCCCAGCTTCGGGAGGGTGTAGTGGAGCAGGTTGTAAGTGCCGCCATAGAGCGATGCGGAGGAGACGATGTGGCCGCCGTTCTCGGCCAGGTTGAGAAGCGCGATTGTCTCGGCCGCCTGACCGCTCGCGACCGCGAGCGCGCCGACCCCGCCGTCGAGGGCGGCCATGCGCTCCTCGAAGACGGCCTGGGTCGGGTTCATGATGCGGGTGTAGATGTTGCCGAACTCGGAGAGCCCGAAGAGGGCTGCGGCGTGCGCCGTGTCCCGGAAGACATAGCTGGTCGTCTGGTAGATCGGCACCGCACGGGCTCCGGTCGTCGGATCGGCCACGGCTCCGGCGTGAATCTGGCGGGTCTCGAAACCCCAGTCGGCCATATCGACGGTCTCCTTGTTCCTCAGGCCAGCAACGGGTCTCGTGACCTCGCTCTTGGTTACGACGCTAGCCGCCAATAGATGACTAGTCAACTCATGATTGTTTCTGGCATGGTAGTGCCATGATTGTCCGGCCGGCGAGTGCGGGTGATCGAGACTGGGTCGCCGCCACGCTCCGCGAGCGTTGGGGCTCGACTGTGATCGTCACCCGATCTCGCCAGTGCGACGCCGCAGGGCTCGAGGCACTCGTCGCCATCGACACTGCGGCGGTGCACGGGTCTGAGCGGGTAGGACTGTTGACCTATCGGGTCGACCACGAGGGGCTCGAGGTCGTGACCATCGATGCTCTGCGGGCACGGGCCGGGATCGGGACGGCCCTCTTGGCCCGAGCCACCGAAGTTGCACGGAATGCCGGCGTGGCGAGGCTCTGGCTGATCACCACGAACGACAATCTGGAAGCGATCGGCTTCTACAAGAGCCGGGGCCTTCGGATCGGCGCAATTCACAAGGGCGCGGTCGATCGAGCCCGGGCGCTGAAGGGATCGATACCGATCGTCGCCGAGAACGGCATCGAGTTGCACGACGAGATCGAACTCGAGCTCGATCTCGTCACAGTCGTGACGCGATAGCAACGGTCTCGGAACGCGTTTACAGTCATTGGGCGAGCGGGTGAGGCAATCGAGGGTTCGGAGGGATGTGTGCCGCCTGGTTTTCTGATTTCCAAGCGACCCGAGCGCGGGGCGCTGTTGCGACGGGCCCTGTTTCGGGTCCTCGTCGTCGGGGGCCTCGGGCTCGCCGTGCTGGCGCCGTCGGCTGAGAGCGGTGCGGAGACGACCTCCCACGCGGCCCCCAGTGCTCGTGTCGCGAGGTCCATCGTCTACTCGGCCATGGCTGCCGGGACCGAGCTTCACGATGGGCAGTCACTCGTCTCCCCCAACAACAAGTTCATGCTCGAGATGCAACGCGACGGGAACCTCGTGCTCTTCGGTGACGGCCTCGTCCTCTGGGACTCGGGCACGATTGGTGACGCCCCGGACTTCGTCGCGATGCAGAGCGACGGGAACTTCGTCATATACCAAGGTCAGCGTGCCCTCTGGAGCTCGGGGAGCAACCAGAGCGACTTCGGCGACTACGTGCTCACCGTCCAGGACGACGGCAACGTGGTCATCTACTCGCCGACTCACCAGCCGATCTGGGATACCAATTCGCAGGCGGGTGCCGGCCTGCAGGACGGCGACTCCAGCTGGGGGGTCCGTGCCCTCCAGGTCCGACTCGCCTCGCTCGGCTACTGGTTGGGTCCTGCGGACGGGTATTTCGGCGACTCGACACAGCAAGCGGTGTGGGCGTTGCAGAAGGCTGCCGGCCTTCCCCGTAGCGGCGTCATAGACGGTCAGACGGCGCTCGCGATCGCAAACGGGGTCGTCCCGACGCCCCGACCGGCCTCGGGCAACCTGGTCGAGGTGGATCTCCAGGACGACCTCGTGATGGTGATACAGAACGGCAAGCTCGCCTACACCCTCAACACCTCGACCGGCGGCGGCTACACCTACTCGGACAAGAACGGGACCTCGGTGGCCATCACGCCGACGGGCGTCTACTACATCTACGCGACGATCAACGGCTTGGACGTCGACTCGCTCGGCGCGTTGTGGCGCCCGAGGTTCTTCACCTATGGCGGGATCGCGATCCACGGCGACTCGTATGTGCCGCCTTTCCCCGTTTCTCACGGTTGTGTGCGCGTGAGCGACGAGGCGATCAACTGGATCTGGGCGAACAACATCATGCCTATTGGCGAGGAGGTATGGGTCTTCTGAGCTGACGGGTGGCTTGGCGACTCCCCGGTAGCCTGGCCCGTGACGGCGGCCCGGTCGTTCCGCCCCTTCGGCCGTTCCCAGCCCTTCGGCCGTTCCCAGCCCGGCCGTTCCCAGCCCGGCCGTTCCCCCGGCCGTTCCCAGCCCGGCCGTTCCCAGGTGGCTAACACGGCCCGGCCGCCTCAGGGTCGCCCGGTGGGCCTAAGGGGATCCTGTTCCGATTGCGACCGAGTCCTTGTTGGTCTCGGCACCAGCGTCATGCCCTGCGCGCGGGCCCCGCGACGGCAGGAGGGCGAGCACCAAGAGGGCACCGCCGAGTGCGACACCGCCGCCGACGACAAGCGACACCGCGTTTCCGCTCATGAAGGCCGCGCGCGCGACACGCGCCAACTCGGTTCCGGTCGCCCCGCCGACCCTGCGGGCCACAGACAGAGCACCGCCGAGCGATCCGAGGATGGCGTTCATCGCAGCTGCCGGCACATGCCGGCTGGCGAGGGCGGTGGTCATGCGGTCCCGGTACCGAGTCGACAACACGCTCCCGATCACGGCTACGCCGAACGCGCCCCCGACTTGAAGAGCGACGGCGTTGGATGCCGATCCGATCCCGGAGTCACCCTGGGGAACCGCGCCCACGACCGAGTTCGTGGCCGTGGGTAGGAGGAGGCCCGCCCCGAACCCGACGAGCACCAGGCCGGGCACGAAGCCCATGTACCCAGCGGTGGCCGTCGAGACCGCGGCACTCCACCAAAGACCGCCGGCGATCGCCGTCAAGGCGCAGGCGACGGTCAGCCTTATCCCGGCGAAACGGGCGACGACAGGGGACAACGGCGCGCTCACGACGAGGAGAGCGGCGACGGGCAGGATTCTCACCCCAGCCTGGAGGGGCGAGTAGCCGAGGTCGAACTGCAGCACCTGGGTCTGGAGGAACAATGCCCCCAGCAAGGCGAAGGTCGCAAAGCTCTCGCTTGCCGCGGCCACGGAGAACCTGCGGTTGGAGAAAAGCCGCAGATCCAGCATCGGGTGGCGGCTGTGGGACTCCCAGGCGACGAAGACGCCGAGGACGGCAAGGGAGCTCGAGCCGGCACCGATCACATCGCCAGAGGTCCAGCCCTTGGTGGGCGCCTCGATGATCGCCCACAGCAGCAGGCCGAGGCCGATGATCGACCACAGGGCGCCTCCGGGATCGGGGCTCTTTGCCGCTAGGTTCTTCGAGTTGGGAACCAGCGCGATGCCCAACGCGAAGGCGACGACCGCGATCGGGACGTTGACGAGGAATATCGAGCCCCACCAAAAGTGCGCCAGCAACAGGCCACCGGCGATCGGGCCCAGCGCGATCCCGAGCCCGATTATCCCGCCCCAGGCACCGATGGCTCGGGCGCGCGCTGCGGGGTCGGGGAAGACGTCGTTGATGATCGACAGCGAGGAGGGGATCGTCAGAGCCGCCCCGGCGCCCATGACGCCTCTGCACGCGATGAGAAGGTCGACCGAGTCCGAGAAGGCGGCACCGATCGAGCCGCCGGCGAAGACGGTGAGGCCTAGGAGGAAGAACCACTTGCGGCCGAGTCGATCGGCCAGGCTGCCGCTTACGAGCAGCAACCCTGCGAAGACCATGGCGTAGGAGTCGACGATCCATTGCAGGTCGCTCGAGGTGGCGTGCAGGTCGCGCACGAGGGTCGGGAGGGCCACGTTGAGGATGGTGTTGTCGAGGTTGATGATCAGCGCCGAGGCGCAGACCACTGCCAAGGTGGTCCGCGGGTGAGCGTGGCGCTCTTTCATGGATTCGCCCCATTCCGATACTCAACGGTATTGAATACTGATCAGTATGCTATGTGGGATGAGTGAGGTCAACCGCACACCGGTCGAGGCACCTACAGCTGCCGGTTCCCCCGACCCGGCCGGTTCCCCCGACCCGGCCGGTTCCCCCGACACGGCCGGTTCCCCCGACCCGGTCAGCTCCGCCATGCCAGCTACGGCGGCTCCTGTCGTGCGAGCGCGACGGCCACGGCGTGAGGCGGTTCGCCGCCGCTTGCTCGACGCGGCGTTGCAGGTCTTCGCCGAGCGCGGCTTCGCCGGCGCCAGCCTGGACGAGGTCGCTGCGGCGGCTGGCCTCACCAAGGGCGCGATCTACTCAAATTTCGAGAGCAAGGACGATCTCTTCTTCGCCATGATGAGCGACCAGGTGTCGACCAGCATCGAGGCCATCCGTGGCGTTCTCATCGGCTCCGGCGGCGACGCTCACAAGGAGCAGGCTCGTTACGACATCGGGTGCCTTCTGACCGAAGCTTTCACCCAGCAGCGCGAATGGGAGCTGGTCCTCCTGGACTTCTGGCGGCGGGCCGTCGCAGACGAGGAGGTCCGCCCCCAGTTCCTAGCCCACCGGCGGGCACTGCGCGCCGCGATCGCCGACAGTGTCGAGCAGGTCCTCGGCGGATCTCCGGACATAGGCAGCCTTAGCATCGACGAGGTCGTGACCGTGGTACTGGCACTTTTCAACGGCCTGGCCATCGAGCGGTACGTCGATCCTGACCTCGTCAGCGACGACCTGTTCGGACGGGTCCTCGCGATGCTCGGCCGAGAGGCCTGAGCAGCCGCGGCGCACGATCGCCCCGTCCGCCGCGAAACCGACAGCTTGGCTATCCTTCGAGGTCTTCGACGAGGAGCTTCCCTTCAAGGGCGAGCCGCCCAGCTCGTGGCGAGAGTAGAGCGCAGAGGGCGCCGAGCGTCTTGACTGTGTCTCGGAGCCGCTGCAGCCTGTTCGTAGGAGCCGACGATGAAATCCCCTGCCATTGCCTTCACAGCGCACAACATTGCGCTGGAAGACGGCACATTCACCAGACCCAACTCTCCGGTCACGGCTGACGAGCCCATTACCAGGGCCGTGATGCGGAGTCTGAGCCTCTTCTTCCCGGCCTCGGAACGCAAGGGCAAGACCATCGTCGATCTGGGTTGCCTGGAGGGCGGGTACACGGTGGAGTTTGCCCGCGCCGGCTTCGAGGCGACCGGGTTGGAAGCGCGGGAGCAGAACATTGAAAGGTGCGAGTACGTTGCCTCCCAGCTGCGGCTTCCCAACCTCCACTTCGTGCGTGATGATGCCCGCAACCTGGGGGAGTACGGGCCTTTTGACGCGGTCTTCTGCTGTGGTCTTCTGTACCACCTTGACCGTCCGGCGAGCTACC
>JBKQMT010000117.1:0-2588 GCA_052146595.1 Acidimicrobiales bacterium | reverse complement strand
GGCCGTTCGGCCTTAGCTCTGCGCGTGGACGAGTAACGGGAGGACGGAGCCCTGGTTGCGAGCCTCGGGCCAAGGCTTTCCCGAGCTACGTGGCGGTCACGGCCGACGGCCAGGTGCTCGTGGGAGAGGCGGCACGACGCCAGGCCGCCAGCCCCGAAGGGACCGCCACCGCCTTCAAGCGCACGAAGGGCCAGCGCCTCGAGATCCGCCTGCGCGACCGGGGCTTCACCCCCGAGCAGCTCTCGACGTCCTGCTAGCGAAAATCAAGCGCGATGCCGAGGCGTTCCTCGGCGCGCCGGTCGAACGGGCGGTCGTCACACGTAGGCTCGGTCCGGATGCCTGTCGATGTCGAAGTCCGGTGCATCGCCGGATTGAACGACCTCCTGCCAAAGGGAAGGCGTGGCCGACCCATTGCGGCCGAGGTGGCCGCGGGCACGACGGTCAAGGATCTGGCCGAGTCGCTCGGCGTACCGCACACCGAGATTGCCGTGATCGTGGTGAACGGCGAGTCGGTGGACTTCGCATACCAACTGCGTAACGGCGACCGGGTGAGCGTCTACCCGGTGTCCGAGGCGTTGGCTGTGTCGCCGCTGGTGCGGTTGGATCCGCTGCCGCCTCGAGAGCCCCGGTTCGTCCTCGACGTCCATCTCGGAAAGCTGGCCCGAACCTTGCGGCTCCTCGGGTTCGACTGCGTCTGGCGAAACGACATCAAGGACGAGGAACTGGCGGCAATCTCGGTAGCGGAGCAACGGATTCTCCTTACCAGGGATCGGGGCCTCTTGAAGCGTGCTGAGGTCGCTTACGGCTATCTCGTGCGAGAGTCCGACCGTCGTCGCCAGACCATCGAGGTCCTGCGGCGGTTCGACCTCTTTGGGGCGATCTCCCCCTTCGGTCGGTGCCTCGAGTGCAATGGCGTTCTCGAACCGGTGGCGAAGGAGGACGTAGAACAACGCCTGCCGGCTCGTACGAGGCGAGACTTCGACGACTTCCGCAGGTGCCCGCGATGCGACCGGATCTACTGGAAGGGCTCTCACTACGACCGGCTTGCCGCTCTGGCGGAGGAAGTCCGCCGTGCCGGCACGGTGGCGTAGCCGTGCGGCCCGGAACGAGCCAGGTACGGACACCACGGGCCCGAGCGGCTCTTGACGCGGTGGCACGTGGGTGGTCGGTCGTCCCGATGCACACCGCCACGGCGGGGTGCTGCTCGTGCGGCGATCCTACGTGCCCGGCACCAGGCAAGCATACCCACGGACCATGGAAGAAGCGCATGCTTGTCGCCGCTAGTACCGACCAGATCGAGCGATGGTGGCGACGGTGGCCCGACGCCAATGTGGGCATCGTCACCGGAGCAGTCTCCGGGTTGGTAGTGCTCGATGTCGATCCCCGCAAGGGTGGGGGAGACTCGCTCGCCGCTCTGGAGGACGACCACGGAGCTCTGCCACGCACCGTCGAATCGCTCACGGGGGGAGGCGGTCAGCACTTCTACTTTCGCCATCCCGGTACGAGTGTCCCATCTCGTTCGATCGCTCCCGGACTCGACATCAAGGGCGACGGCGGGCTCGTCGTCAGCCCGCCCAGTGGACACGTCTCCGGTCGCGTCTATGCCTGGGAGTCGGGGTGCGCACCCAGCGACGTTCCTCTGGCCGATCTGCCCGGGTGGCTCCAGGCCATGGCTCAGGATCCGTCCCCCGCCACCGCGGCGGCAAGCACAAGACCACATGAGGTACCAGCGCGCACGAAGGGTGAGCGAGCTGAGTTCGCGGCACTGTGGGCGCTAGTCGGCGTTGAGCTTCGTGCCGGCGATCACAACTACCTGTGCCCCTTCCATGCCGACCACCACCCCTCGCTCCATATCGACGCCGAGGGCTGCCGCTTCTACTGCTTCGGGTGCGGGCGCGGCGGCGGGAGCGGCCGCCTCCGCCGGCTCGCCGACGCGCCACTCCGACCGACACCGACACACGACGAAGCCGCGAACCCTCCTGCTTTGCAGCCGACGACCACGGTCACCCTTTCGGGCACCACCGAGGTCCGCGTCGTGGGTGACGCCGCCTACCAGGACGTTATTCTTGAGCTCACCGGCGGACGACCTCACTATGACGGCGTGCGGATGGATACGGTTGCCCGGCTCGTCCCCGAGCCGGGAAACCCAGGCGATCCCGAAGCCATCGCCGTGACGATCGACGAACGGACCGTCGGGTATCTCTCGCGTCCTGACGCGGCTGGCCATCGCCAGGCGATTGCTACCGCGATCGAGCGCTTAGGCGAGGCGAGTTGCCGTGCGAGGATCGTCGGCGGATGGGAGCGCGAGCACGGTGACGTCGGGTTCTTCGGGGTGCGACTCCGCCTCGGCGACCCACCGCTGTGAGGGGTAGCCACAACATGGCACTGTTGCATTGAGCGCGACCGTGACCAGATGCAGTGGATGCAAGCCGAGACCGCTGGTGGACGAGGCTGGAGTGGTTGACCATCACCGCCTCATCCGACCAACCAGCCGCCCGGGTCCGGATCAACTGGCTGGTGGTCTCCGACAGCGGCGTGTTTAGCTACGAGGATGCCAAGTTCTACGCCTCGACTTGGTGGCCTAGGAC
>JBKQMT010000116.1:0-3503 GCA_052146595.1 Acidimicrobiales bacterium | reverse complement strand
CGGTGACCGCAATCGCGATCTTGCTCACCGTGTTGTTGACGCGGAGTAATAGCGCGAAAGTCTCAGAGGAAGACCGGGTACGGCACACCATCCAGGACTTCGACGCCGCGGTGCAGCGCGGCGATCTCAGCGCTTTACGCAGCATGACGTGCGGCAGCAGTCGCGACGGCTATGTGGATTACGACGAGCACGCGTGGCAGGAGACCTACCAGCGGGTCTCGGCGGCCAAGCAGTATCCGGTGATCGCCAGCATCGACCAGGTCGTCGTCAACGGCCAGCACGCCGAGGCGAACATCACCACGTTCATGGCGTACGACCCCTCGGTCCGTTCCACCCGCAGCCTCGACCTGCAATACCGCGACGACCAGTGGAAGATCTGCCAGTCCCCTAGTGGCTAGACATCCCAGGGATGCAACTTGTCAAGTCAAGCGGCGTCGGCGGTCGGGTTGGGTTGGCGGTGTGCCCAGGCTTTGTGTTCGTCGTATTGGGTGCGGTGACGTAGGCAGCCGTGCAGGATGCCGACGAGTCGGTTGCCGAGGGCGCGCAGGGCCTGGTGGTTGAGGTCGCCGGCGGTGCGGCGTTGGTCGTAGAAAGTGCGGGCACCGGGGCTGCTCGTGAGGGCGCAGAAGGCCCATTGGTCGATGGCGTCGTAGAGGCGACGGTTGCGGACGTGGCGGGCGAGCACGGCGCGTTTCTTACCCGAGGCCACGGTCAATGGTGATGTTCCGGCGTAGTTCTTGCGACACTTGGCGGTGGTGTATCTGTTCGGGTCGTCCCCGAACTCACCGAGCACCCGGGCGCCGAGTATGACACCAAGTCCTGGCACGGAGAGGTAGATGTCGGCGTCCGGGTGTGCCTCAAAATGCGTTGCGAGTTCTGCTTCGAGCTCGCCGATCTGACGGTTGAGTTCGGCGATGATCCCGACCGTGGCGCGGGTACTGGCCCCGAACGCAGTGGTGACCGCCTCGGGCGCGGCGAGCTGCGGGGTCCGCAGTGTGGCCTGGATGTGTAGCGCCCGGGTGTCGAGGTTGCGCTGGCGCCCAGCGGCTTTGAGTGCAGCCCGGATCTTCGCCAGGCTGAGCCGACCGGCATCGGCGGGGGTCGGGGCGCGACCCAGGATGGCCAGCGCGTCACGGTCGGCCAGATCCTCGAATGCCTCCAGCGCGCCGGGGTAGTACTCGCGCAGCGCCGAGCGCAGCCCGTTGGTGTGGCGGGTGCGTGCCCAGATCAGATTCTGGTGGGCCCGGGCCAGCACCTTGACCGCCTCGGCCTGACCGCTGTCGCCAGCGATCCGGCGGTGGTTGTGGCGGTCAGTGCGCACCAGATCGGCTAGCAACTTGGCGTCAGAAGCGTCGGACTTGGCTCCCGAGACATGGTGGCGGTCGCGGTAGCGGGCCGCCGCCAGCGGGTTGATCGCGAACACCTGATACCCGGCCCCGGTCAAGGCATCCACCCACAGGCCCCGGTCAGTTTCGATCCCGATCACCACCTGGGCGGGGTCCTCGGCATGCTCGGCGATCAGCTCGTGCAACCGCCCGATCCCGGCCAAGCCTTCGGGTAGCCGCCGCGACGCCAGCCTGACACCGGTGTCGTTCATCAGATACACGTCGTGATGGTCTTCTGCCCAGTCGTCTCCGACGAACAGCATTCGTTTGGCCTCCTCGGATCAATATGGATGAATCCTGTTCGAGCCCGAGGACACCCGGCGGCGACCTAATGGATCAGTGCTCAACCGGCACGACATCCCATGAGCGCTACAGATGACCTCACCAACCAGCCGGGGCACGATCTAGCCCTAGGAATCGGCAATCGCTCCAGGAGCCAAGGGTGCTCACCGGCCGGCGGCTCGGTGATCAGCCTCCCGCTCAACAACCAAGATCCCCGTCAAGGACACGCTGATCGAATCCCATTAGGAGTCGAGTTCCCGGGCCACCGCCTTGACCACCTCGGAAATTTGACGAGCGGTCTTGCGGTCCGGGTAGCGGCCCTTGCGCAACTCGGGCTGCACGGTGCTCTCCAGCAGCGTGATCATGTCCTCGACCATGCCGTGCAGCTCATCAGGGCTGTGCTTGTGCTCGACGGGCACCTCGCGGCGCGCCTTGGCGGCAAGGCTGGGTGGTGGATCGATCAGCTTCAGGCTCAACGCCTGCGGTCCGCGCCGACCGGAAGCCACGCCGAATTCCACCCGCTGTCCCGCTTTGAGCGCCTCGACCCCGTCGGGCAGCGCCGACGAGCGGACGTAGACGTCTTCGCCGTCCTCCTGCAACAAGAAGCCAAACCCCTTCTCGGAGTCGTACCACTTAACCTTGCCGGTCGGCACTGGTCTCACCTGCTTGTCTGACGGATCACTAGGATGGCCAACACAATATGCGTCCCGCCTGCGCAGGACGCAATGTTGGGTTTTGATCCTACTCGGATGCCTGCCTGACGAGCACCCCCGTCACTCGTGAGTCGGTAGGCTGGCAGTACCGCTGGAGGAGATATGCGCCTGGTCCTGAACGTTATCTGGCTTCTATTCGGCGGCCTCTGGATGGCCGCCGGTTACCTGCTCGCGGCGCTCATCAGCTTCTTGCTCATCATCACCATCCCCTTTGGGTTTGCGTCGCTGCGCATCGCCTCGTTCGCGTTGTGGCCGTTCGGCCGCACGATCGTCGACAAGCCGACCGCCGGGACCGGCGCCCTCATCGGAAACGTCATCTGGGTGCTGCTGTTTGGGGTCTGGCTGGCGATAGGGCATTTGGTGAGCGCGGCGGCGATGGCGATCACGATCGTCGGGATTCCGCTGGCGCTGGCCAACCTCAAATTGATCCCGGTGTCATTGATGCCGCTGGGCAAACAGATAGTTCCCGTCAGCTCGCCGACTCCATTCGCACCGGTGCCCGCATGACGCTGACCGCCTTGGGTGTACCTACGGTGCCTGGCCGGATGGAGGGCCCGACAGACGAGCCCGTCGGCACTGGAGTACCAACCGAGGGCCCGCTGCTGGATTCATACGGACGGGTCGCCACCGATCTGCGGGTATCGCTGACCGATCGCTGCAACCTGCGGTGCACTTATTGCATGCCGGCCGAGGGCCTGGACTGGCTACCCGGAGAGCAACTGCTGCGACCCGACGAGCTGGCAAGGCTGATGCACATAGCCGTCACCCGGCTGGGCATCACCAGCGTGCGGTTCACCGGGGGTGAGCCCCTATTGTCCCGCCACCTCGAAGAAGCGGTCGCAGCGGCGGCCAATCTGCGGCCCCGCCCCGAGATCTCGCTGACCACAAACGGTGTGGGACTGGCGCGACGGGCTGCCGCGCTCGCCGACGCAGGCCTGGACCGGGTCAACGTGTCGCTGGACAGCGTGGACCGGGACCACTTCGCGGCGATCACCCGTCGCGACCGGATCGCTGACGTGCTGGCCGGCTTGGCGGCCGCCAACGACGCAGGCCTGAGACCGGTGAAGGTCAACGCCGTGCTCGATCCCGCCACAGGACGCGACGATGTCGTCGGGCTGCTGGG
>JBKQMT010000115.1:0-5068 GCA_052146595.1 Acidimicrobiales bacterium | reverse complement strand
CAGCTCGCCGTCGATCAACCCGGTCGCGGCGACTGGCGGACAAGCCGTCATCTATCGGCCCGAGCTGGCGATGGCGACGATCATCGCAATCGCACCGGTACTGATCGTATTCCTGTTCGCGCAGCGGACCCTTGTGGCCGGCATGCTCGCTGGATCGACAAAGGAATAGGGATGGCGGAGGCGACAGTTGGCCCGACTGGACCAACTTCTTCCTCCCCTACGTGGTGTTCTATGACGAAAGGGTGACCCGTCCGCGTAGCCTGGGCGCGCCAACCGGCTCACCAATAGGAGGCTTGTTCGTGAGAGTCGTCTTCATCGGAGCGGGAAGTGTGGTCTTCACGCGGAACCTCACGCGGGACTTCCTCACCTTTCCGGAACTTCAGGACAGCGAGATCGTCCTCATGGACATCGACCCCGAGAGACTCTCGCGTGCCGAAAAGCTCGTGGGCCGCATGGCAGAGACCGCCAGGTCATCGGTTCAGGTCGTCGCCACGACCGATCGCCGTCAGGCCCTCAAGGGGGCCGACTACGTGGTCGTCACGATCCAGGTGGGTGGGACCAGCCAGTGGGAAGCGGACATCGCTATCCCGGAGCGCTTCGGAGTGGGCCAGTGTGTGGGCGACACGCTCGGACCGGGTGGGATCTTCCGCGGCCTGCGCCACCTCGCGGTGTTCGACGAGCTGATCGAGGACGTGGCAGAGCTCTGCCCAAGAGCCTTGATCCTGCAGTACTCGAACCCCATGGCCATCCTCACCTGGCGGACGGCCCTGTCGGGTCTGCGGGTCGTGGGCCTTTGTCACAGCGTCCAGGGGACGGCGCGTCTTCTCGCCGAGTACTGCGAAGTCCCCGCCGAGGAGCTCACCTACTGGGTGGCAGGGATCAACCATCAGGCCTGGTTCCTCACCCTGGCACACCATGGCACCGACCTGTACCCGCGCCTGCGCCTGCAGCTCGACAACCTGGAGACGCTGGCGTTGGAGCCCGTGCGTTTCGAGCTCCTGCGCCGGTTCGGCTACTTCGTGACCGAGTCGAGCGGCCACGCGTCCGAGTACCTCCCCTACTTCCGCAAGCGCCCCGAACTTCTCGCCTCGCTGGTGGAGACCTTCGAGTCGGCCGGGTCAGACTACTCGGCGTGGTTCGGTTACGGCCGGACCGGTGGTATCACTGAAGCCAAGCGGGTCGAGGAGCCGGCCTACGAGCAGGAGGTTGCCCGCCAGATCGCCGGTGCCGAGCCCATCGAGCTCCGGCGCTCGGACGAGTACGGCGCCCTCATCATTCACGCCGAGCAGACCGGCACTCTTCTTCGAATCAACGGCAACGTGCTCAATGACAACCTCATCACCAACCTGCCTGAAGGAGCGTGCGTCGAGGTCCCTTGTCTCGTGGACCGCGCCGGCGTCCACCCCTGTGGGGTGGGTGCCCTCCCCCCTCAGCTGGCCTCCTTGAACCGGAGCAACATCGCCGTGCAGGAGCTCGTCGTCAAGGGGCACCTCGAGCGAGACAGGGAGGCCATCTACCAGGCAATGGCCCTCGATCCGCTGACTGCTGCGGTTTGTTCCCTGGACGAGATATGGCAGTTGACCGACGACATGTTCGCGGCGAACCAACGCTGGTTGACCCAGTTCGCATGACATCCCGAAAGGCACCAGAATGCTCGACGACACCGGAATAGCGATTGAGTACGTCTCGGGCCATGAGCGCCTGCGCTTGGAGGCCTGGGGCGAAGACTCGATCAGAGTGCGTGCTGGCCAAGCCCAGATAGCCGAAGAGCTCCCGGGCGCCCTCATCTCGCCTCGCCCAGCCTCGTCGCCTGGCGCGACGGGCGACGGCACTACCCTCGTCAACGGGAGGCTCATGGCTCAGATCTCCCCGGACGGGCTGGTCAGCTTGTGGCGCTCCGACGACGGCCGCGAGCTGCTCTCTGAGCAGAAGGCCCACTTTTGGTGGCCAGGGCCAAGGTTGTTCCTGCCGAACGGCAACGGGCATTACCGCATAGAGCAACGCTTCAAGGCCTATGACGGAGAGAAATTTTACGGTCTCGGTCAACACCTGCACGGCCGCTTCGATCAGAAGGGCCTCGTCATGGACCTGCTCCAGCGAAATGCCGAGGTGTCCGTGCCCTTCATGGTCTCTAGCAGGGGCTACGGGTTCCTTTGGAACTCTCCGGCAGTAGGGCGGGTCGAGCTTGCCGGCAACGGGACTCGCTGGGTGGCGGATAGTTCCCGCCAGATCGACTATTGGGTGACCGTCGGCGACGAGCCCGCAGAAATTCTCTCCCATTATGCCGACGCCACCGGGCACACACCGGAGCTACCTTCCTGGGCAAGCGGCTTCTGGCAGAGCAAGCTTCGCTACCGGACCCAGGAGGAGCTCCTTGCGGTAGCCCGCGAGTACCACCGCCGAGGAGTCCCGTTGGCGGTGATCGTGAGCGACTTCTTCCACTGGGAATACTTGGGCGACTGGAGCTTTTACTCTCGCGAATGGCCCGACCCGGCTGCAATGGTGAGCGAGCTCAAGTCCATGGGCACCGAGCTCATGGTATCGATCTGGCCTTTGGTGAGCCCGCTTTCGGCCAACCACAGACCTATGTTGGAGCGCGGCTTCTTGATTTCGAACGAGCAGAGCACACCGCTACTCGTGAGCTGGCCGGAACGGGGTGTGAACTCCTGGATAGGGGTTTCCATCTACGATTCCACCAACCCCGCCGCCCGCGCCTATATCTGGGAGCAGGTCGAGAAGAACTACCACGAGGCAGGGATCCGGGTCTTTTGGCTCGACGCCTGCGAACCCGAGATGAAGCCTGGCTACCCGGCGAGCCTGAACTTCGCGGCGGGGCCGGGTCTCGACGTCGCAAACCTCTACCCCCGTGAGCACGCTCGGGGGTTCTACGAAGGCATGGTCGGCTGCGGGGAGGAAGACGTACTCCTGCTGTGCCGGTCGGCTTGGGCCGGCAGCCAGCGTTACGGCGCGGCCGTCTGGTCGGGGGACATACCGTCGACGTTCGAGTCGCTCCTAGTGCAGGTTCGCGCAGGGCTCAACATGGCCATGAGCGGCATCCCGTGGTGGACGTCCGACATCGGCGGCTTCTTCAAGGGCGACCCCGACGACCCGGCATACAGGGAGCTTCTCGTGCGTTGGTTCGAGTACGGGGCGTTTTGCCCGCTCTTCCGCCTCCATGGGGACCGCCTCCCCAATTCTGCGATGGGCCAGGACATGACGGGCGGACCCAATGAGATCTGGTCTTTCGGTGAGGAGGCTTACTCGATCCTGAGGAACTACATCTTCCTTCGGGAACGCCTCCGGCCCTACCTGCATGCCGTGGCAAGGGAGACAAGCATGACCGGCATACCCATCATGCGCCCGTTGCTCCTCGAGTTCTCGGGCGACGAGAGGTGCTGGGACGTTGACGACCAGTTCATGTTCGGCCCAGACCTATTGGTGGCGCCCGTTACCGAGCAAGGTGCGCGCGACCGAGCCGTGTACCTGCCCGCCGGGGTGGAATGGACAGATGCCTGGACGGGAGCACGTGTGCCCGGCGGCGTTGTGGTGACAGCCGATGCCCCCTTGGAACGGATCCCGATCTTCCTCCGCGACGGGGCGCGGCTCGATGTCGGGGTCTTCACGAACGAAGATTGAGCAAGACCAGCTTGACGGGGCGCAGCTGTGAAGGCGGCGCCGGACAGAGGCCAAACCGTCCCTTCAGCCGCAGGCGCAGAGACCTCCGCTGGGCGCACCACTGGTATCCGCCCCCGCCAGTTGCCCGAGTGCATCCGGCCGTCGGATCGGATCGGATTAGGCAGCGGAAGACACGCACTCGCACCGGGGCGAGCGATCCTCACGTCGGCGCCGCAACTCCACTGCGCACAGCAGCAGCGACGAGCTCAGGATGATCACCGCCGATGCAAATACCACCGCGTCGCCCTCGCCTATTGCGAAGACCAGCCAGCAAGACTGTGCCGCCGCGCGAAGCAGCCACGACGGGACTGACACCGCCGAAGTAGTCCCCACCGGCAAGCCGACAAGCGATCTGATCGTCTGCGGCAAGGTCGAGATGATCCCGATACCGAACGCGATCAAGCCGACTGCCGCCGCGGGCAGAACCACCGCCGACGCCATCAGGGCGAGCGCTCCCGCGGCGAGCATCGTCGCCCTGCCCCGCTCGCCGATCGGGGAGGGCACTGCGAGCACGATCACCGCCGTCCCGGCCACCACGAGGACGTTGCCCGGGACCTGGGGAATCTCGTGGACACGCAGGCCGTAGAGCAGCCAGGCTCCACTCGCCAACCCGGTGAGCGCCCAGGAGAGAGCGGACACTCCAGGCAGGCTCCGGTCCCGGAAGGAACGGACGATCTGGGGGACAAGCATGCACACGCCGAGCAACGCACCGAGATACCCGCATGCCAACGCCGCGTCAAACACGGCGACCCGCACACGCATTCATCGCCGGGCTCCCGGTATCTGTATCGATACAGAAGACTCCACGAATGTAACGATACAGATATTGTGGCGACATGACAACCGGCTCTGCAGGCTGGACCGGCGCGGCGAGCGATCGGCCCACGCTCGACACCGTCGCGGCAGCAGCCGGCGTGTCGCGAATGACCGTCTCGAACGCCTACAACCACCCTGACCAGCTGTCTGCCACGACCCGAGCGCGCGTCTTGGAGACCGCCCACCGGCTCGGGTACCAGGGCCCGGATCCGACCGCGGCCTCCCTGCGTCTCGGGCGGACCGGTACGGTCGGCGTCGTGCTCACCGAACGACTGCCTTACGCCTTCGCCGACCCGGGCATGGTGTCGATCCTGCACGGGATCGCGACCGAGCTCAGCACGGCCGGCAACGCCCTGGCGCTGGTCCCCTCGTGCCGACCAGACGGACAGTCACTGCTCCGCCACGCCATGGTCGACGGTCTCATCCTCTGCGGTGTCGATGACGCGGACACCTCGGTACCGGCCGCCCTGGCACGCCACCTGCCGATGGTCACCGTCGGCAGCCCGCGGCTAGTGGGGACTCCCTGGGTGGGTATCGACAATCGCCGGGCTGCGGCCCTTGTTGCTGACCACCTCCT
>JBKQMT010000114.1:0-4438 GCA_052146595.1 Acidimicrobiales bacterium | reverse complement strand
ATTCGTTCGGACTTAAATGGGTTCTATGCTCCCTGTTGGAGGCAGCACATGCCTTCCTGATGACGTCCTCGAATACTGGATAGCAACCCTCGAGGAAAGCCCCGTCATCCGCCGGAATGGGCTTCGTAAGGTCATCCAACGCCCTAGATCCATATTCAACCCGCATGGCACGGCAGGCGGAAATCATTACGGAGTCAATTGTGACAGAGTCTGGATCACTAGGATCAATGATATTATTGAAGAGATTTCGAAGTGTGAGGCCGGGAATTACCGTGTCCGGCCTCGCCCCTCTGTACAAGTCGACCGCCGCCGACAACATTCGCAACCCCATGGACCAGCAGGCCGGTTTGATCGAGCCATCTTCAGCGGTTTCGATTTCCTGGAGTACCGTAAGTCGCTCCTCCCTGCCCATGGCCCTGATGGCATAAGCCGCAGCTAGAGAATCTGTTTGAACAGCGAGGCGAGCGTTGTTCTTGATGTTGATGCCATAACTTTCTTTCGCGTCCTGAATATGCACCTCGGGGAGCCGAACCATGTTGTCCTCTGACAAGGACCTTGCGACATACTGCGCAATAGCAAGATTCGATCCCCAGGACGTTTGCCTGGATGTGACCGCAATTATTCCAGCAGCAGAATATTCCGGCAGTTTTCCGCTTGTAGCACGTGACATACGTATAGCTTCTGCGTTAATCCGCGGATACCACGTGAGGCCGTCGGCTATTTCCTGAGCGTCCCAATCCTTCTCCTGGGTACGAAGGTTTGCGATCATCGCATCTGTGTTCAAAGAGTTCACGGTCCGCACCTGTGAGACTGCGTAGCGTTCGAGAAGTCGTTGGGTGGTTCAGTAACGCGTTTCATGATGGGACGGTCGGTGGTAAGAGGGGGGGTACCAGGCCGATACGGGCTGCTGTGCTCGTTGGCATCGGGATTGTCCCCTCTCGGTCGTGTTGATTCGGCAAATTGATTATCGGAGAAACTGAGCCTCGCTTTAGCCGGCACATGGCCCATCGTAATGTTTCACTGTGACGTGGTCCTCGAACTGCCGCTCGGCGGGAGTTCGGGGGCTAATGGCGTGGAGGCGGCGAGCCATCAGCGTTGTAGGTGCTCGCGGGAATGCCTTTGCATGGCGCTGAGTGGGACCGGGGGAACGCGAGGAGCTCCTGTGTTCCCAGCATCATCTAGGCACGCGGGGAGATCAAGGAGTGTCGGAGAGGTCTGCGATGCTGTGACCGAGCAAGAGTCGCGAGCCACACGGAGCGTTGGTGGGAGCTTCGACTTGAGCTGCAAAACATCTGCTGTTCGCGATCTCGTCCGAACTAGGCATCAGTGCATCACGCCGATCGCTTACCCGCACTTCAACTCCGGCCACGTGTAGTCTCCGGTTGTCAGCAACTCTGGTGCAACGAGATCCAAAGGCGGTGCGGAGGAGAGATGACGAGCACTCTGTTCGAACATGTCGAGCCTCGCCAAGACGTCCTCAAGGGCGTTTTGTCAGATTCGGTCTTCGCTGCCAGTCTCGACGAGGTGGTGGCAGGAACTGCACCTGACACTTACGGCGACGCCACTGCCTTCTTCACTGGCACGTACCCGTCGGCGGGGCTGAGGTCGCTACTTGACGAGGTACTGGGGCGTCTCGGTGGTGGCCGCCCGGACGGAGCGCCGGTGGTCCGACTGGAGACCAATTTAGGCGGGGGGAAGACTCACAACCTCATAGCCCTCTACCACGCTGCTCGTGGCCTTCTCGATCCGATGCGGGCCATGGAATTCATGGACCCTTCGCTGTTGCCGTCAAGCCCGATCGAGCAGATCGCAGTGTTTGTCGGTACGGCCGCTGGCGCCACGAGCTTCCCAACGGTCGCAGACGTCACCCCCTACACCGTCTGGGGTTACATGGCCCTCCAGCTCGGCGGCGCTGCGGCCTATGAGCTGGTCCGCCGGGACGACGAGGACCTGACCGCCCCTGGTGCCGACGCGTTGCGCAAGATGATGGGCGGCCGAGCGACCTTGGTGCTCATCGACGAGATCGCCCGCTACTTGGGCGTCGCTGAAGGCAAGGCGGTAGAGGGCAGCACTCTGGCCGACCAGACCACAGCGTTCCTGATGTCGTTGATGGACGCTGTCGCGAGCGAACCGCGGGCCGCTGTTGTGATCACCACCACTCAGGTAACCGATTCATTCGGCGACGAGACCGCAAAGATATTGGCGGCCATTGTTTCGGCCCAGTCGCTGATCGCCCGCAAGGAGCATGTGCTTCACCCCTCCGATGAAGCCGACCTCCCGAAGATCGTGAGCCGCCGGCTCTTTGCCAAAGTCGATTCCGCGGCAGCGAGCGCTGTCGCAGCCGAGTACGCCACCTCGACGCAGGAAGCGTTCAGTCGCGGTACCGACCTGCCTGAGCGGATGGCAGGCCCAGCGTGGAGCACCGAGATCGCCCGGACTTATCCGTTCCATCCCGACCTGATGACCGTGCTTGACAAGCGGCTCTCCACCATCCCTAACTTCCAACGCACTCGTGGCGCATTGCGGCTCCTTGCCCGGGCAGTCCGACTGCTCTGGGAGGCCCACCCTGACGACACCCAGCTCATCCACCTCCACCACATCGACCTGTCCGACAAGGAACTGGCAAACGACCTCTCGAGCCGGCTCGACAAGGCGACCTTCGAGCCGGTCATCCGAGCCGACATCGCCTCCCAGCCCGGGAGCGAGCCGTCACACGCGGAGCAGGTCGACGCCCACATGGGTGCTCCTTTTGCCCGCCGACTGGCCACAACCGCCTACCTTTACTCGCTCACGCGTGATGTACCGGGTGTGCCGGCCGCTGCACTGATCGGCGGGGTGCTCGCGCCCGGCGACGACCCCAACGTCATCACCAAAGCCCTCGACAACCTGGAGGGGACTGCCTGGTATCTGCACACGGACGTGCGCGGCTACCGATTCTCGGTTGAACCGTCGCTCGCCAAGCTCATCCAGGAGGCCGAATCGCAGATCACTCCGGGCAAGGCCAAGCAGGCTGCCACCGACATTCTCGCAGGGCTGTTCCGCGACTCAGCGCTGAAGGTACGCCGTACCTGGGAGGACGCCAAGGTGCCCGATCGCGACGATGACGCCTGGCTCGTCGTGCTCCACTGGGACGAGTTCGGTGGCGCCAACGGCATCAGTGACCTGACTGCTGTACCCGCCCAGATCAAGGACCTCTGGGAAAAGACCCCTGCCGGTGGTGTGCGCGAGTACCGCAATCGCCTTGTATTCCTCGCTCCGAGCGCCTCAACGCATGAGACGATGCTGCGCACAGTGCGACGGCACCTGGCGCTCAAAGAACTCACCGGGGACAGCGAGACCGTCAAGGTGCTACCCGACGAAAAGCGCAAGGAGCTCGCCGATCAGGCCAAGCAGAGCGGTCTCGAAGCCCGGGTCGCGGTCTGTAACCACGTCAATCTGTTGTACGTGTCCCAAACCGGCGGGCTCGACGTGGTGGAGCTCGACGTCGTGACGCAGGCAAGCCTCAAGCCGAACCAGACCGACGCCATCCTCGATCGGCTGGCCGCGATGGAAAAGACCCTTGCTGCCGGTGACAAGCCGCTCGACCCCGGATGGATCAAATCGAAGCTTGGTACCCAGCTCGAAAGTTCCCTGACGACCATCGAACTCGTGCGGGCCTTCGCTCGCCGGCCGGACCTGAAAATGGTCCTCGACCGGGCCCAGATCGCCGCACTGGTCGGAGCCGGTATTCGTAACGGTATCTGGGAGTACCACGATGCGGAACGGGGCGACAAAGACTGGGGCACTATCGACAACCCGACCGTGCCAGTACGCCTCGCCGACGACACCCTTATTTACCCACCCGGATCGGCTCCCCCGGTTGATGGAGGAGACACTGGTGGTGGCATCATCCTTCCGCCACCGCCGAAGAAGACGGTCGGCAGTCAGTTCGAAGCCGTGGGGAAGGCCGACGTCGCCATCAAGGCCGCTCGTCAGAAGGCCGTTGACGCCGAAAAGACGACGGTGCGAGAGCTACGCCTCTCGATCGACGAACTCGGCAAGGGTACCGGCGCTGAGTTGGCCAAGTTGCTCTCCGTCGTCCCCACCACGACTCCCGGTGCAACCCTCACCTACGAAGTCCGAGTTGGTGCGACCCTCGGTAACCCTGCGCACCAGTTGCAGGTCACCTTCGTTGGCCCCCCGTCGGAGTTCCAGCCCCTCAAGTCGGGCCTCGACCACGTTCTCCGTCAACACGAAGCGACCGTCAAGGCAACGCTCGCCGCTGCGTTCGAACCGGCCCTCCACCTGTCCGGCGAGGCGCTCGCCGACCTCCAGCGTCGCGCCGCCGACACCGGACCCTCGAAGGCCACAATCAGCATCATTACGGAGGCACAGTGAGTCGCCAAGAGCAGTATTTCTGCACCGTGAACAGAGACGAGGATGGACGGGTGCTGTCCCT
>JBKQMT010000113.1:0-2748 GCA_052146595.1 Acidimicrobiales bacterium | reverse complement strand
TGTCGCGCACCCGGTCCCTTGGACATTCTTGCTGACTAACTGATGATCGTTCATGCCGCTTGTGCGGCCATGGCCGCCTGGTAGGCCTCGCGAGGCGTCATGTGGCCGTGCCGCTCTATCAACCACTTGGAGTTGTAGAGCTCGGTGAAGCTGGCGACCGCCTGGCGGAGGTCGTCTGTGTCCTCGTAGAGGCGTGCCCAGAGGCACTGTTCCTTGAGTGTCTTCATCCATCGCTCGATGCAGCCGTTGCCCTCCGGTTCTCCTGGGTAGGCGGGGTCGTCGGTCATGCCGAGCCAGCGGATCGAGCCGGTGAAATGGTGCGAGCGGTACTGGCTCCCCCAGTCGTGACGGACCGAGATGCCGCGGGCGACATCAGGGCTCAAGGTCCCGAAGCGCTCGAGGACGGCGTCGTAGACCGGCTGCAGGGCCGAGAAGCGGTCACCGGACTTCGAGACGTGGCTCCAGGCCTCGCAGCTGTAGTGGTCGATGCAGCCGAACACCCAGACCCAGCCGTCGTTCTTGGTCCAGCCCAAGGTGGCGTCGACGCCGAAGCGCACGTTGGGGCGGTCAGGGATGATCGTGCCCACATGGGGGCGCTCTGTTCGCCGGCGCCGGTCGCGCTGAGGAGCAAGCAGGCCGTGGCGCCTCATGAGGCGGAGCACGCGCTTTCCCGAGACGTGCACGTCGTGCACGCGGCGGAGATAGGCACGCACCTTGCGGTAGCCCTCACCGCTAAAGGGCGTCTCGGCGAGGACCTGTCTGATGAGGGCGACGAGCTCGTCGTCTGTGATCTCGCCCGCCGGTCCGGGACGACGAGGTGGCTGAGCAGTTGAAGCTCGTCTCGCGTAGACCGTCGAACGAGGTGCCTTGAGGACCTCGCAGACCACGGCCAGGGGATGACCGGTCTCATGGCTCACCTCGGCCGCTTCTGCGGCGGGATCTGAAGCCCCCTTTTTCGGGCTGCCGCCCGCAGGATCTCGTTCTCCATCGTGAGCTCGCCGATCTTTCGCTCGGCGGCCTTTCGTCGTCGCTCCTCCTCGGAGGACTCCGAACTGGCGACCCGGCTCTTCAGCGCCTCCTTCCCGCCGGCGATGAAGTCGTCACGCCAGGCAGCCAGGCGATGAGCCTCGATCCCGATGTCACGAGAAACCTGGTCGATCGTCTCGCCTCTTAGCCTGAAACCACCGCCCAGATAGGTCCTTAGAGGCCCGACCATCCGCGAAAAAGGTGCCCCGATCAGGGAAAATGGGAGTCTCCAAACAACCCAGTCCCTCGGTCAGAAAGGCACCTTTTCGATGCCATTTTCTCATAGCCCGTCGCGCCTGTCGGTGATGTTCGATGACGACCATGCGGTGGCCGATGCCGGGCTCGCTCTCGTCGCTGTGTTGAGCGAGACGCTCGGTCTTGAATCCCTCGCCGAGGAGCTGGTCGATGTCCATCCCTTCCCGGGACGTCGGGTCGCGACGCTCGTGCATGCGATGGTCGCCGGCGCGCAGTGCATCGATGACGCCGACCTGTTGCGGTCTGGATCGACCTCAGGGGTCCTTGCCCATAAGGTGATGGCGCCATCGACGCTCGGGACCTTCCTGCGGGCTTTCAGCTTCGGCCACGTCCGCCAGCTCGACAAGGTTTCCGAGGCGATGCTCACGCGGGCATGGTCTCTTGGCGCGGGGCCAGGTGCCGAGCCGATGATCATCGACGTCGACTCGACGATTTGTCCCGTGCACGGGGACCACAAGCAAGGTGCCGCCTTCGGCTACACCCACGTCCTCGGTTACCACCCACTGGTTGGCACGCGTGCAGATACAGGCGAGGTCCTCCACGTCCGGTTCCGAAAGGGATCGGCCGGATCGGGACGTGGGGCGGAACGGTTCGTCAGAGAGCTCGTCGGGCGCGTGCGACGCGCGGGGTCGACCGGCCCGATCAGCCTTCGTGCCGACTCGGGCTTCTACTCCCACCATGTCATAAAGGCCTGCCGGGATCACGGTGTCTCCTACTCGATCACCGCACCGCAGAACGCCGCCGTCAAAAGGGCAATCGAGGTGATCGACGAAGCGGCCTGGGACCCGATCGACTACACCGATGCCGGCGATGCGTGGGTGGCCGAGACCACCTATGGCGACGGGCACCGCCTCGTCGTGCGCCGGACAAAGCTCGCCGATCCCCAGCCGGCTCTGTTTCCCACCTTCCGCTATCACGCTTTCATCACCGACCGTGTGGGCGATGCCGTCCTCCTCGACGCAGACCACCGGCGCCACGCTGTCGTCGAGCTCGCGATCAGAGATCTGAAGCAAGGATCGGGACTTTCGCACTGCCCTTCGGGGCACTTTGGTGCCAACGGCGCCTGGGCGGTGTGCGCGACGATCGCCCACAACCTCATCCGCTGGCTCGGCTCGCTCGGGCTTCACATCCACGGCCCGCTCGTCGCCAAGACGATCCGGCGGCGGTTTTTGAGCCTTCCGGGTCGCATAACGCGCCGGGCACGACGGCGCCGGCTCCATCTGCCGACGAACTGGCCCTGGGCCGAGCAGTGGACTGCCTGCTTTGAGCGCCTCTGCGCGCTCCGGACCTGAGCCAGCCACCGCCGAGATCGCTTGTGGACTGCCCGGCGATCTCCAGCCCGAAAGTCATCGGTGCCAGGCGAGACGAACACGCCCCCGACTCGGACACGGACCGATAGCTAGTCGCGACGCCGCCAAAATCCAGTAACTCTGGGTCCGGCAGTCACTTCACCGGGGTTCGACGGTG
>JBKQMT010000112.1:0-14286 GCA_052146595.1 Acidimicrobiales bacterium | reverse complement strand
AGCCGCGGTCGACTACGGAGCCGCGCACGGGGCCCTGGCGATGACGACCCCGGGCGACACCAGCTTTGCCAACAAGGCCGAAGTCGAGAATCTCATGAAAGGTGGCGGCGCGCGGGTTCAGCGTTAGGGCCGGTCTCCGAAGGTGACGGCTGCTTGGAGCAGCTGAACGCGGGTGCTCTAGGTTTGACGAAGACTTTCCGCGAACTAGCAAAGGGGGACTGCAATGAGCATCGGGGCAGAGAACCTCAAAGGTCGAGTCGTGCTGGTAACGGGGGCGGCGAGCGGGATCGGACTCGCCACCGCCGCGGCACTCGTCGACGTGGGCGCGCGAGTCCACGCGGCGGACTTCCGTGCTCCACTCGCTGAGGAGCGCCTCGGCGCCCAAAGGCTCGCCACGGGATTGCTCAGCGTCCATCAGCTCGACGTCACCGACGTCGGTGCGGTCGAGACGACCGTGGAACGCATCGGCGAGGAGGCTCCACTCGACGCGCTCGTCTGCTGCGCCGGCACGAATATCCCCGACCGGCGCCTGGAACAGCTCACCGACGCGAATTGGCGTCGGCTGCTGGAGACGAACCTGACGGGCGTCTTCTCCTGTATCCGTGCGTCGATGCCCCAACTGCGTCAAACCCGCGGGCATGTTGTCGCCATCTCGAGCGTTTCCGGGCAGTGGCCGGACGTGTCGGGTCCTGCCTACCAGGCATCGAAAGCCGGCGTTCTCGCTCTGGTACGTGCCGCGGCGTTTGAGGAACACGTGCGAGGTGTCCGCTTCACCTCGATCCTGCCCGCGCTGACGGCAACCGAGCTGCTGGAAAAGCGCGCCGCGCCACCGCCTCCGGAGGTCCTTGCGCAGTGCCTGCAGCCCGAAGACCTCGCAGCCACGATCCTGTTCGTGCTCAGCCTTCCCGAGCGGGCCTGCATTGCGGAGTTGACAATTGTGCCCAATGCACTACAGGTGATAGGCAAGACAACCTCAGACAGGGCTACGGCGCATTGAAGGTCGTCAGCGGGACATTTTTCGCCGTTCCTGGGACGTGATTTGCCGGGGCTAGGAGCGTCCGCGCTTTCGCTCATGGGCCAGGACGGCTCCTAGATACGGCTAGGGCTCAAGTCATCTGCCCAAACTCATGTCTTATGAACGACCCGCCTCCAGCGCGTCCTTCAGCCGGCGCGCGGCCAGACGACGAAGGCGCCCCTGGGACTGGGTGCTCAGGTAGGCGACATGGGGCGTGGCCGTGACACGCTGATGCGCCACGAGCTGAGCAGTCAGTCCCGTCGCCGGCTCGGTTGCCCAGACATCCAGCGACGCCCAAGCGATTCCACCCTGTTCCAGCGCGGCGAGCAGGGCCGTCTCGTCGACCACGGGACCGCGCCCGGTGTTCACCAGGTGTCCCTCCGGCCCCAGTTCGTCGAGTATTCGACGATCCACGATGCCAACCGTCGCTTCGGTGGCGGGAAGGTGCAAGGAGAGGTGGCGAACCCGAGAGGCCAGCTCGGCGAGGCTTTCGGCGCGCTGCACTTCGGCGAAGAGCTCAGCCGGGACGTATGGATCCCAGGCAACCACGGGAAACCCGACATTTCTCAAGATCTGCGCCGTCCGCCGCCCGATGTTGCCGAATCCAGCAATTCCTACGGGGTCTTCGCCGGGAGGAACCGGCGCCGCAACGATGTCCGGACCCCAGGCGCCAGCCTTGAGCGCAATGTCGATCTCGGCCAGTCGCCGCGCTCTGGCAATGACCATGCTGGCCGCGTGTTGCGCGACCTCCTCCACTGCGTAGTCGGGCACGTTCAGGGCGGCAATGCCTAAGACGGCGGCCTCCTCGCAGTCCACATTGTCCATTCCCACCCCGTAACGAACCAGGGCGCGCACCGTCGAAAAGCTGTGGAGCACTCTCTTGGTGATCGGGGCCATGTTGACGAGAAGTCCCTCTGGGCCAAGGCTCGCCGCGGCGATGACCTCCTCCTCGGTGGTCGCGTTGGCCACGACGACCTCGTAATCGGCACCGAGCTCTGCCTGTTCGATCGAGCCAGGCTCGGGATACCCGACGCAGTCGGTCACCACAACGCGTCGCAAGCTCCTCGACGAAGGATTCGAGCCTTCCCCTTCATAATTCGATCCGATCATGCGATTACTCCATCATAAGCGCGTGAGAAACAGCTTCGAAACGCCCAGCCCGCTGTCGATGCTCGCAGTCGTGACCACGAATAATCGCCAATATCCAAGGCAGAGCTCACGCGCGGCCGTTGACGAGCAGTCCGCCGTCAACACACAGGACTTGGCCGGTCACATAACTGGCATCTGGCGATGCGAGCCAGCACACCGCCCTCGCAATCTCTTCGGCCTGCCCGAGGCGACGCATCGGGATTTGTTCTATGAGAGGCGTCTCGTTCACAAGGCCTTTCTCGATGAAGTTCTCCATCCGCTTGGTCATCGTCCAACCGGGAGCAACCGCGTTGACTCGAATGCCAGCTTCAGCCCATTCGACCGCGAGTACATGTGTGAGGCCCTCTATCGCCGCCTTCGCCGCGCTGTATGAGAGCCGCTTTGGAACTCCTATCCTGGCCAGCACGGAGGAGATGTTCACGATCGCTCCCGCCGACGAGTCCCGGAGCGCCGAATATGCCGCGCGACAGCAACGGAATGTGCCGTCGAGGTGCACGGTGAGCAGATCCGACCACGCCTCGTCCGTCACTGCCTCGGACGGTTGCGGGTTGCTTGTCCCGGCGTTGTTGACAAGAACGTCCAGGCGGCCGAACCTGGCGATCGTCTCGGCGATCGCCGACTCGACGGACCCGGTGCTCCGCACGTCAAGTCCCACGGCCAAAACCCTTTCCCCGCCCGGATCGAGATGTCGCGCAGTGTCCCTGGCCTCGTCGACGTCGACGTCGGCGATCACGACGCGGCTGGACCTGTCCAAGAACTCGGCGGCCGTCGCCATCCCGATACCACGGGCCGAACCCGTGATGAACACGACTCCCTCGTAATTGCGCATCACACGCCTCCGGTCACCCGTTCGATTCCGTCGCCTGCTCGACATGCGACACAGGCGTTAGAAGGAGACCCTTCTCACGCCTGAGCGATGCTAGGAAGCGACCCCGTCCACCGCAACCTCACCGGTCCTGCACGAACTTCACTCCCTTCCCGTGCGCGACCACAGTCGACCCGCTGAGATACTCGGACCGGTTCGCGTCCCCGATCCGCTTGCGAGGCACCGGCATTCAGACCAGGAGGCGGATCGGTTGCTCAAGAATCTCGAGAAAGACCCGCATCCACCGGGCGGCTGTGACGCCGTCGATCGGGCGATGATCGACCGAAAGTGTCACACGAATCACGGAGCGGGGCCGCACGTTGCCCTTCTTCGTCACGACCGGCTCCTTGTGCACCGCGCCGACTGCCAGGATGGACGATTGCGGCGGATTGATGATGGCTGCGAATTCCTCGGTGCCGTACATGCCAAGGTTGGTCACAGTCGAGGAGCCGCCCTCGAGCTCCTGCTGATGGAGGCGCCCCACTCTCGCCCGTTCCGCGAAATCACGGGTCGTGGCCGCCACCACCCCTATCGGCATGTGCTCGACGCTGCGGAGCACCGGCGTCACGAGTCCGGAGGGCGTCGCCACAGCGGCGCCGATGTCCACGCTGGACATCTTGCGGACGCAGTCCTCGGTCCAGACGACGTTCATGTCGGGCACCAGTTGGTGGGCACACGCCGCCGCCTTGATGACGAAGTCGTTCACCGAGATCCTGGGTGATGACTCGTTGAGCTGAGCCCGCAGTGCGACCAGCCCGTCCACCTGTGCACAGCCTCGAAGGTAAAAGTGTGGGATCGTCTGCTTGCTCTCGCTCAAACGCTGGGCGATCGCTCGGCGGACGCGGGAGTGGGGCGTCTCGGTGAACTCACCGGCGCCAGGTGATCCCGCCTGATTCCGATCTGGCGTCGCTGGGGCAACTGCAAGTGGCGACCCCGTCACGGGTCTGCGTGCGACGGGTTCGACCGGCGGGAGCGATTCCGGTTGCATCTGCGGGCTGTCGACCTGGCGACTGGCGATTGCGAGCTCGACGTCGCGGCGGATGATGCGGCCGTTCGGTCCAGTTCCGGTGAGCGACTCGATCGCAATGCCGGCGTCGTGCGCCAGCCGGCGGGCTATCGGACTGACGAAGATTCGAGCGTCCTGCTCCCGAGGCAGGGGACCCGGACCTTCACCGAGACCGGCAATTGGAGCGACTGGCGCGGATACCGTGGGCGCTTCCGGTGTGTCTGCGGTCGCCCCTTCTGGCGCAGGCAGCGTGGTTGCCTGCGCGCCCGTGAGGGCAAATGAGGCCAAGAGGGCATCAATGTCTCCCACCGTCTCCCCGGCGCGTGCGATCAGCGCGATCGGCGCCCCGACGTGCGCCTCCGTGCCTGGTGGCACCAGAACCCGGAGCAGGACGCCGTCGGCCTCAGCAGTGAAGTCGACAACCGCCTTATCGGTCTCGATGGTCGCGAGGACCTCGCTCGCCGAGTAGTGCTGGTTCTCCTTCACGACCCAGTCGCATAGCATCGCGATCTCTTCGCCAGCGGCGACCGCTGGCATCCGAAGCAGCTCAGGCACGGCGCTCCCCGATCATCTCTTGCAACTTGTCCACGACTTCCTCGCTGCGGGCGATTGCCGCCCGTTCGAGGACCTTGCTGATGCTGGGCGACGCCTCCCCGCCACTGACGCGCTCGACAGGCCCGTCCAGCCAGTCGAACAAGCGGCGCTGTATCTCATCGGCGAGCCATGCTCCGTAGGAAGTACCGACTGGCCCCTGTTCGGCGATCAGCACCCGGGAGGTCTTGCGGATGCTGCGCCCGATCGTGTCCCAGTCGAGGCTGGCCCGGTCCAGCCAGCGAAGGTCGACCACCTCGGCGTCGGCGCCCATGGCCTCAACTGCATCAAGGACATAACCCGTCATGGCCAGATAGGACAGCACCGTGACCGCCGAGCCGACGCGGCGCACGGCAGCCTTTCCGACGGGGATGCAGTAGTCCCAGTCGTCCGTCGGCCCCTCGCCGCTCCCGCCGTAGAGGTCGAGGTGTTCCAGCACCAGGACTGGGTCCTTGCAACGCAGAGCGCTGTTCATGAGACCGACGTAGTCGAACGGTGTGGAGGGTGCGGCTATGCGCCAGCCGGCGGAGCTCGCGAACACGCCTGCAGGATCCATCGAATGCTGCGAGCCGTAGCCGGCGCCCATCGCCACCTTGCTCCTCAGCACGAGCGGAACGGCGCCGGCGCCGCCGAACATGTGTCGCGCCTTGCCGATCTGGTTGAACAGCTGATCGGCGGCCACCCACAGGAAGTCGGAGTACATCAACTCCACGACCGGCGTGAAGCGGCCGTCGAGAGCAATGCCACCTCCCAGACCGCAGAAGGCATTCTCACTTATGGGAGTGCCGAGCACCCTGTCGGGATAGGAATCCTTCAGACCCCGCGTGGCGCCGTTGGTGCCGCCCTTGAGATGGTGCACGTCCTCGCCCATGACCACGATGCCGCTGTCGGTGGCCATGCGGCGCGCCATGACTCCCGAGACGGCGTCGATGAACTTCATCTCCGTCAAGGTTCCGGCGAAATCGTCGCGGTCTGCCAAGGGAGCGTCGTCAAACTCCCGGAGGTCGCCTCGAACTCCGACGTTCACGAAGGCCGGGTCCGGCCATTCGGCCGGCTTGATCCGCCGCTGACCGGGTCTGCCCCCCGGAACAGGCTCGAGCAGCACCGACCCGATTTCCCGCATCAGGGTCCTGGCCCTCGCGACGGTGCCGTCCAAAGCCTGCTGGGGAAGGATCGCGCGCCGTGCCAGATGCGACGAAAGCTGGAGCAGCGGGTCCCGGCCCCGCCATGCCTGCTCCTCCTCCTTTGTGCGATAACCGAACGCGCTGCCAGGGAAAGGTCCGTTCTGGTGGAAGTACCGGTACACCTCGGCCTCGATGAGCGTCGGTCCCTCACCGCTGCGCATCCGCTCCAGGGCCGCGTCCATCGTCAGGTACGTCGCCAGGACGTTCATGCCGTCCACCTGGTAGCTCTCAATCCCAAATCCAGGTCCCCTGGCCGACAGGCGGGGCTCACCTGTCGCCTCCTCGACGCTCGTCGACACTGCGTAGCGATTGTTCTCGACGAAAAAGCACAGGGGAAGTCGCCAGGCGGCCGCCAGGTTGAAGGACTCCAGCGTGGAGCCGATGTTGATGGCGCCGTCACCGAAGTAGGTGACCGCCACCGCATCGGTGCCGGCATGGCGGTGCGCCCAGGCCGAGCCGGCTGCCAACGGAACGCCGCCCCCGACGAGGGCATTGGTGCCGATCGCCCCGGCCTGCTTCCACTGCAGATGCATCGAACCCCCCCGACCGTGGCCGAAGCCTCGGTCGAGTCCGCAGATCTCGGCCATGGTCTGCAACAGCACGGAACGGACCTCGTCGGAGAAGTCAGCCGTCGGGTCGATGCCCTTCGGTTCGACGTAGGCAAGCGCCTTGGCGAGGAATTGGTGGTGGCCGCGATGCGATCCGTTTACTGTGTCTCCCTCTTTCAGGGCGAGCACAGAGCCGACCGCGCCACCCTCCTGACCGATGCTCGAGTGAACCGGGCCATGCACCAGGCCCTCGGCGGCAAGCTCGAGCAGGTACTCCTCAAATGTCCGGATGAGGACGAGCTGGCTCCACATGCTGGTGAGCAGTCGGGCGTCGGCGGCGTCCCAGTCCTCCTCGGCGGTTTCCACCCGGTGCCATGCAACGGCTGGAGTGAGCAAACGGCGCTCGGGCAACGTTCGACCTTTCTGTCGACCACAGCGCTTTGGCCATGATCGGATCCAATCATTGAAACTATAGCCCCTCCAGGGCCTTGCAGGTGCTAGTCTTAGAAGCATTGGATCCAATACCGAAGGGCGGCAACATGGCGACGGGTCTGCCCGGCTTGACGGGCGTCGATCACTTCGGGTTCACCGTGCCCGATCTGGACGAGGCGAGGTCGTTCCTGGTCGACGTTCTCGGCTGCGAGTTGCTGTACTCGCTGGGACCCTTCGCACGCGACGGGGACTGGATGGCCCGGCATCTCAACATCGACCCCGGCGCCCGCATGGAGCGACAGAACTTCTTCAGCTGCGGAGGAAGAGCCGCCTTCGAGGTGTTCGAGTACTCGGCACCGGAGCAGCGCACGGTCGAACCGCGCAACAGCGACATCGGCGGCCACCACGTGTCCTTGTACGTTGACGATCTCGACGCAGCCGTCGCCTACCTGCGCCAGCGCGGGGTCACTGTCCTCGGCGAGCCGACTGTGAGCAGCGGCGCGACTGAAGGCCAGCGTTGGGTGTACTTCCTCGCTCCGTGGGGGATGCAGTTCGAGCTCGTGTCGTATCCGGGCGGCAAAGCGTACGAGCGAGCGGCCAGAACGGAGAACCCGGGATCGCATGACGGGTAGTCCGGCGAACCTCACCGAGGTGGGCAGGCTGGCAGCAAGCGAGCGTGTGGCGGCTTACCTGCGCGAGGCGATTCTGAGCGGCCAGTTCAAGCCGGGCGAGCGCCTGCGTCAGGAGGAGATCGCGGAACGGTTGGGTGCCAGTCGCCTGCCTGTGCGAGAGGCGCTGCGCATGCTGGAAGCAGAGGGGCTCACAGAGCTCGAGACGAACAAGGGCGCGCGCGTGCCGCTGCTGAAGAGCCGTGAGGTGGACCTCCTCTATCAGATGCGAGAGAACCTCGAACCGCTCGCGCTGGCCGAGAGCATGCCCCGCCTGGACGAGGCCGATCTCCACCGCCTCGGACAGCTCCAGTCCCGGATCGAGGACGGGCCGGGCGTGCCCGAGTTCCTCGCCCTCGACCGGGAGTTCCACCTCCTCAGCTACTCGCGGTGCGACATGGAGCCCCTGTTCACGATCGTCACGAGGCTCTGGAATTCCACCCAGTTCTATCGACGGGCTTACATGACGCTCACCGGTGCCGCGAAGCGCTGGATCGTCAACGCCGAGCACAATCTCCTGCTCGACGCTTTGCACAGAAGCGATGCGACCGACGCCGGCCTCTGTCTCCGAGGTCACATCAGGCGGACCCGGGTCGAGCTGCTGCACCACCCCGAGATCTTCCAGTTCGACGGATCCTGAGAGAAAGCAGGCGTTCGAGAAGCAACCCTGGCGATTGCCAACCGCCGACGGCGGGGCCTCGCCGGCCGCCGAGCTGGGCCTCGCCGGGCAAGGCTCAGCCCAGACGAGACGTGGAGTACGCCTTGACGGTCGCTTCGAGAGTCCGCGCTGACCTGAGCGACGACTCCGCGGCAAGGTGTGCCGGCGTCTCGTCTCCGCGGATCACGGCATGGATGTGGCGAAGCGCGGCCGTGAAGGAGCGGGCGTCGACAGTCGGATGCTCGATCGTCTCCTCCCCGTCGCGCCGCACGATGAGCGAGTCGCTCGGAGTCGGATGGAACGGGTTCGTCAGGTGGATTTGCCCTTCGGTGCCGAGCACCCGGGTGAAGGTGTCGAGCGCACGCCTGAACCCGCAGCTGAGCACCAGCTGCTGGCCCCCGTAGTCGACCAGAGCGACAACCTCGGTGTCGACTGCGCCGTTGCTGGTGCCGAACCCAACGACGTCGCCCGGCGCTGGGTCCCGGGTGTTGAGGAGTTCTTGCGCCAGGCGGATCGGGTAGCACCCGACATCGGCCAGCGCTCCGCCGCCGAGCTCCGCCGAGAGGCGGAAGTCCTCCGGGCGTGACAGTCGGAAGTGAAACGTGCTCACCAGCTCGCGGACCTCGCCGATCGCCCCCGATGCCAACAGCTCGAGGAGACGGCGGTGCTGGGCCTGGAACGGGAATACGAAGGCCTCCCACAGCAGGCCGCCTGTGGTGGCGGCGGTCTGCAGTACTGCCTCGGTCTCTGCGGGGCTGACGCAGAGCGGCTTCTCGCACAGGACGGTCTTGCCCGCTTCGAGGGCGCGTTGGGTCCACAAGGCATGGTGAGTGTTGGGAAGCGCGATGTAGACCGCGTCGACGTCAGGCGAGTCGACGACGGACTCGTAGCCCTCCACAGCGTGGCCGATGTCGTTGTCGCGAGCGAATGCCTCTGCCTTGTCGAGGTCACGACTGGCGACGAGGGCTACCCGGCCACCCCCTGCTTCCCGAAGACCTGGGAGGAATTGTGCCTTCGCGATACGGGCAGCGCCCAAGATGCCCCAACGCACCTCGCCCGTTGACCCGGAAGGGCTCACGGACGGTCGTCCTCCGGTGCGGGAGGAATGACCCCCTCGGCAGCCGGATGATCCTCCTCGGTAGCCGGGCGGTCCTCCTCGGCAGCCGGGCGGTCCTGCTTGGTAGCCGGGCGGTCCTGGCCGGACGCGGCCTGAGGCTCCTGCCCGGTTACGGGCGGCGCGATTTCGTTCGGGTGGACATGACGGAACCTGACGGACCTGCCGAAGTCCAGCACGGCCTCGACGCCAGTCTCGACCGCCAAATCGGCAAGTCGACTGACGCTTTGATCGTTTCCCAACTGGCAAGAGATCCGGAAGGTCGCTTCGGTGCGTACCGAATGAACCTTTTCCTGGTCTTCGTCGGCGTTGTGAAGTCTCGGTTCCAGCTCGATGATCTGAGCCAGGTCAGCCAGCCTCGGAATGAGGCGGACTATTTCGTCAAGCTCGAAGTCGAAGCGACTGATGTCCATGGACAACAACGGTAGATCCTCTCGGGAAGCTGGTAGGCGCCATGGCGCAGATCTGCCGAGAGATCCGCTTCCTCATGGGGCCGGTTCCACTGGCACCGGACCGTCGCAGAGGTGAGAGTTGTGGCAGGCGCCGTGACCCCTGGCGCTCCCGGAGGCTGAGGCCGCAAAGCGCTCCTCGTCGCCTTCCCGAGGACCCGTATGATCGGTCCGTGCGCCTGAGCATCGAGCAAGGACGGATCGTCGGCTGTCTCATAGAGAAACAGATGACGACTCCGCAGCAGTACCCGCTCACCCTCAACGCCCTAGTCTTGGCCTGCAACCAGAGCTCGAACCGCTACCCGGTGGTCGCATATGAGGAAGTCCTTGTGCAGCGCACGCTGGCGTCGCTGAAAGAGGCCGGGCTCGTTCGCTTCGTCTATCCCTCGAGCGGCCGCTCGGCGACTCGTTACCGGCAGGTGCTCGGCGAGTCCCTCGGTCTCGACGAGAAGGGCCTCGCACTCTTGGCGGTGCTGCTCTTGCGCGGCCCGCAGACTGCCGGCGAGCTGCGCACCCGGACCGAGCGAATGGCGACGTTCGACGGCCTCCCCGCCGTGAGCACCGAGCTGGAGCACATGGCCGGCCGCGCCGAGCCGTTGGTGCTGCAGCTGCCCCGTCGGCCTGGACAGAAGGAGGAGCGCTGGGCGCAGCTGCTCGCACCGGAAGCGCCCGCCGTCGACACCTCCACTGCCACGGGCGGCACTACGAGCTCTTGGCGTGCACCCGTCCCCGAGAACCCGCCGCACGCCGCTGACCAACCGCGCGAGACCGTCGTGGAGGCCGACGAGCGGGTCGACGAGTACGAGGCGCCCGAACGCGCCAGCCGGGAGCTGAGTGCCCTCGAGAAGGAGGTGGTCGAGCTGCGGGCAGAGGTGGCCGCGCTCCGCGATTCCCTCGAGCAGCTGCGATCGAGGCTCTCGGGTTGAGCGTCACCCACCTCTACGAGCTCTCCCTGCGCTGGATCGGCAATAGCGGTCCGGGCACGAGCAGTTACCGCACCTACAGCCGCGACCACGAGATACGGGCCGCCGGCAAGCCGATGATCGCCGGCTCGTCCGACCCCGCCTTTCGCGGCGACGCGTCGCGCTGGAACCCCGAGGAGCTGCTCGTGGCGTCCTTGTCCCAGTGCCACATGCTCTGGTACCTGCACCTTGCCGCAAGCGCCGGCGTCGTGGTGACGGCCTACACCGACACACCGGTGGGCACCATGATCGAGGAACCGGACGGCAGCGGCCAGTTCAGCGAGGTCCTGCTCCGCCCCGAGGTCACCGTCGCCGACGGGGCCATGTGCGGGCCTGCCGGCAGATTGCACGACGACGCCGAGGCAATGTGCTTCATAGCCCGCTCGGTGAACTTCCCGGTGCACCACGAGCCCGTCACCTTCGCCGCCGGCGGCGAGGTCCACTGAGCGGCCCTGTCCCCCCGACTGCGGCGGGCGGACGACCTGTCAGGTCGTCATGTGAGCGGGGCGAAAAGGCGTCTTCCCGTCCCCGTCAGCACACGCCCGAACTGCAGGCCCGGGAAGTGGGCAGCCGAGACAGCGACGTCAGTGCCTTCCAGCTCGCGCCACATCGCCTCGCGCGTCCTGGCCGCCATGACTGGGTCCACGTCCGACATGGCATAGAAATCAGGCTCCGCTAGCTGCAGCGGGCATTCCACGGCGTCGCCGAGGAGCACGGCGCGATCCTCGCCGGACGAGACGACAAGTCCGTAGTGGCCGAGCGTGTGTCCCGGTGTGTGGCGCGCCGTCAGCCCGGGCGCGATGGGCAGCATGTCACCCTCGAGAGGCTCGAGCCGCCCGGCGGCGGCGAGGACCTCCATGATCTGTCGGCTGCGTGCGTCGGCGTCGGGGCTGGCGACGAACTGCTGCCAGTCGGCTGCGCCGTAGCGTACGACGGCGTTGGGAAAGTACGGAGCGTCCTCCACGACGAGCCAGCCGATGTGATCGACGTGGAGGTGGCTGCACACGATGATGTCGATGTCCGACGGTGAGGCGCCTGCAGCCCGGAGCGCGGCGGGCAGCTCCCCGCCCCGCGCCCATCCGACGTCGACGTCGCCCACCCCTGCGTCGATGAGCACCGTCGTCTCGCCGCTGCGCAGCAGGAAGCAGCCGATCGGGATGTGCACGAGCCCGTCGTCCGCGAGCAGTTCCCGATGGGCAGCGAAATCGAGGCCTACGTAGAACTCCTGCGACAGCTTGCACGTGCCGTCGTTGAGCGGCACCAGCTCGATATCGCCTACGTGCATCAGCCCAGACCCTACTGGCGCTTCATCGGACCGTGCTGGCCGAGACCGGCTCAGATCTTGAAGGCGCAGCCGTCCCAGTAGGCGACGGGACGCTTGCGGCGCAGTCCCTTCATCTCGACGACGAGCTCGTCCGGCTCGGCGGGGCCGCACGTGCGGAAACGCACCTGGAAACCGCCGGAGTCGAACGCACGGTAGCCCGTCGCATCGGCCGGCTCGCGGACGGAGGTGTCGAGGACGGTCATCGGGCCAGAGCAGCACTGGCGACGATGAGCCTTCACATACAGCACGCCGCCGTTCGCCTCGACGTAGGCGCGCACCTCATCGGAGGCGATGACCCTCATGGAGCGACTCTACGGCCGAGCAACTTGAGATGAGCTCGATCGCGCGTCGGCCCTGCTCTCCCGGGTCCGGGGCGTGCTCGATGCACGCACGACGAGCTCGGGTTCGAAGCGAATGGCCCGATGTTCATGCGGTGCGCCAATTACCTCCTCGAGAAGCAGCTCGGCGGCGGCGACGCCAAGCTCGTACTTGGGTTGGCGTACGGAGCTGAGCGACGGCGACAGCATGGAGGCGAAGACGACGTCGTCGTAACCGACGACGGCCATCTGTTTAGGAACGGCGACCCCGGCTCCGGCG
This sequence comes from Acidimicrobiales bacterium, assembly GCA_052146595.1. Lineage (GTDB taxonomy): Bacteria > Actinomycetota > Acidimicrobiia > Acidimicrobiales > Bog-793 > Fen-455. Next base: position 1,724 of record JBKQMT010000112.1, on the reverse strand, counting down.
AGCCCCCGAAGGACCCCGAAGGCGAGAAGGTCGTTGGCGCACATGACTGCGCTCGGCCAGGGCTCGGCCGCGAGGAGCGCTGCTACCGCAGCCTCGCCTTGGTCGATGGTGAGCGCGCCCACGACAATCTCTTTTAGCGAGGCGCTGCAGTAGCTGCGGGCCCGCTCGACTGAACGACGAGCGCCTTCCTTGCGGTCGATGCACTGGCGGATCGTGGCCGGACCGTTGACCAGCGCGATCGCCTGATGTCCCAGCTCGAAGAGATGGTCTGCAGCAAGTTCGGCGCCGCGAATGTCGTCTACCGCCACCGAGCACAGCCCGTGGCTACTACCGTCCCGGTCAAGCAGCACCGTCGGGATGCCTCGAGCCACCACTGCCACAGCGGCCTCGAGATCGCTGTCGACGGGAGAGACGAGAATGCCGTCGACGCGGTGCTCTTCGAGTACGCGGAAGTACCTTTCCTCACGTTTGGCGGACTCGTCGGTGGAGCAAAGCATCAGGACGTAGTCCTGCTCACGCAGGACGTGTTCGGCGCCGCGAACGATCTCGGTGAAGAAGGGGTTCGCTATGTCCAAGAGGACGACGCCGATCGTACGGCTCTTGCCAACTCTCAGCTGGTGCGCCGCCGTGTTGCGCACGAACCGCGTCGAGTCGATCGCATCGAGCACCCGCTTGCGAGTCCTGGGTGCCACGAGCGAAGGGTTGTTGAGGACGTTCGACACCGTGCCGAGCGACACCTGGGCAAGGTCGGCGACGTCCCGGATCGTGACCCGACGTTGGGCGGAGGTGCGATCGGTCCCAGAAGCTCCCGAGCGACGCCTCTCAGCCGGCCCCACCGGGTCACCGCCTCCGATCGTGCCGGCCCGAGAAGAGGACGCCTTCGCTCACCGCTCAAGTGCCTTGACAGCAACTGGCTACGTCGTTAGCGTTCGGCCCGGTCCGTTCTTCAGTGGCGTGGCGTGGGTTCCATTCACCTGGGGGCGTCTGGGTGCGTGCTTTGAGAGGGCGACGTAATTTGGTCGTGGGCCTGATTTGAAACGATTCATTCCTTTTCGGGAGAGAAATGGGACCGAAGGATGTCGTCACACTGCCAGGGCCTACAGGCTCGAGAGACGGCGTCATGGCGTCTGAAACCGTACACGCCGCGTTCGCAAAAAGTCATGGACAACAGAACGAAGAGATGCAACTCGGTGAACCGTGCGGCGGACGGCGCCCGGCCGGCCCAGACCGCCGAGCCGTCAGGCCTGCGCACGAGCTGTGGGGAAGAGCCTCGAGATGACCGTTGGGGGCACGGTTCGCCAGCAGCCATCAGCTTCTTCGGCGGGTCCGATCCAAAGGGGTGACATGGGGCGTGAGCTCGGCGCTACAGGGACGTCGGACCCCGGGGTGGCAGCGCCGGGGGAGCCGAAGCGCTCTCCGGGCGAGGAGCCGGCCCTGGTCCTCGAGCATGCGACCAAGTCCTTCGGCGCAGTGCACGCCCTGGTCGACGGCGACATCACCCTCCAGTGGGGTGAGACCCACGGCCTTGTGGGCGAGAACGGGGCCGGCAAGTCGACGCTGGTCAAGATCCTTGCCGGTGTCCACCAGCCCGACAGCGGCCGGCTCTTCGTCAACGGCCGGGAGGTGACCCTGGACGGCCCTGCGGCTTCTCGGGACGTCGGGATCGCCGTCATCCACCAGGAAGCTTCGGTGTTCCCTGACCTCAGCGTGGCCGAGAACGTCTT